>JBBDTA010000050.1:3696-11745 GCA_040904605.1 Paenibacillaceae bacterium | reverse complement strand
CAGGTGGTGCCATCGTCTCCGAATTCTCAAGCACAAGCCGCGACGAGTTCGATATCTTCACCGATCCGCGGATTAGACGGGTTCCGGAAATTACGGAGGGATAGTAAAAATTTCTGTTAGAATTGCCGAGATCGTATCATTGTGTAATGATTTTTATTAAATCGAGCAGACGCATAACTTAGTTATGCGTCTGCTCGTCTTTCATCGTACTCATCGATCCAACGCACAACACCCGGATTGGGTTCTTTCCTCACTAACAAGCTAGACTGTCCGGCTATATTTATACCATGATTGTGTTGGTCTTAGTCACCCAAGTTTCAATTGCCATCATGATGGTACTATTTTTTTTCGAATTAACCGTTTACAATGGGACAATAACCAACTATTCCTAAGGTCATTTCTACAGGGGGAAGTGTCCCGTGTTTCGTAAAACTTCGATTCTATCACAACTTATCATTGGATTTTCCCTTATCATTATCTTGATCCTATCAATCACAAGTTTTTTTTCCTATCGCTATTCTTCCAAAGTTGTTGTTGAGAATACAACCCAATATTTACTAGAATCCATCGTACAAATGCGCGGTAAAACAGACGTTATGCTGCTCGAATATGATCGCCTTTCTCAACGGGTAGCCTTCAGCCCGGAGATTCAACAGCACTTCATATCTATTAAACGCGGTGAAAGCCCGGCAAACAGCATTGCCAATGTCAATCGATTCGTGTCCGACCAAAGCCGATATTCGAGCTCGAACCTGGCCATCCACCTAGTCGATATCGATGGGGTGTTCTATTCACGTAACGACTCACTCTCTATGGTATGGAAAGCAGAGAGCGAGTTTAGGCAGATGGATTGGTATCCTTCCCTCCAGCAAGTAAACGGCAAGATGCTCTGGTTATCTGGCCTGGCTTGGCGAAATGGTACAATCCCTGCCGTAATCGGAGCCCGGCAGCTCAATGACTGGACGACGTTGGAGCGAATTGGCGATATGTTCCTCATCATATCCGTCGATACCCTGCAGCGTATCATTGAAGAGAACAGTCAAAATTCGTCCCGAATAATCCATGTGGTTGATTACAGGGGGCATATTGTTTATTCAACGGTAGCCGAAGAAATAGGAAAACCTATGGATCCTGAGCTATTCGATCACATGCAACTGCAGCCAACCGACCTTATTAATTGGAATGTCAATGATGTACCCGCTTATGTTGCGTATTCTACATCTTCTTATAGCGGCCTAACCGTTGTGGCCTATACAGACGCAGATGCCATTGTTAAGGAGTTGAAGAAGAACCAAAACAGCATCCTGATCATCGGATTATTCGGTATTGGTGCAGCTCTTCTACTGACTACCTTCTTCTCTTGGTCTGTAGCAAAGCCTATACGCTACCTGGCATTGCGGCTTAATCGAGTTGAACGAGGTGTGCTATACCCTTTGAGGGGAAGATTGATCAATCAGGAAGTGGCGATATTATTCTCCAGCTATAACAGCATGGTCGAGCATCTGGATGAGACCATCAGAGACTTGTCCAGCAAACAGGCTTCAGAGAAGCAAGCCCAGATTATCGCGCTTAAGGCGCAGTTCCGCCCGCATTTCCTATACAATTCACTTAATATGATCTATTGGACGCTTATGAATGATGAACAGGAAAAGACAGCACAAATGGTGCTTACCCTAAGCGACCTGATGCGCTACAGCATACAACCCGGCTCCGAGCTTGTCACCCTGCAGGAGGACATCGACCAATTGAATCGCTACCTCCTGCTGCAGCAAGCCAGATACGGTGACAAACTACAAGTGAAGATGGAAATAGACGAGGAGCTTCTACCCTGCCGAATTATGAAGATGCTGTTGCAGCCATTAGTGGAGAATGCTATTGCGCATGGTCTCGAATCTGTAAAAGGCCGTTTATGGCTTATTCATATCGAAATTAAGCAAACCAATGACCATATCCTATTGGTCGTAGATGACAATGGGGTTGGCATGACAGAAGACGAGATGGGAAAGGTGCTAGAGATTCATACGGAAGTTCTGGAAGATAATACGATGCATTCCGGGCTTGGTCTAGCAAATCTCCATCAACGAATCGGGCTTGTATATGGCAAAGATTACGGGATCCAATTATCTAGGAGCTCCCTAAATGGCTTACGGGTTGAGATCATCCTTCCTAAGAATGGAGGAAAAAACCAATGAAGACACCATATATAACTAGAATACTAATCATCATCATGATCACCCTGCTTACTGCTTCATGTGCAAGCGCTCCAATTGTAAAGATGAATACTTCCACAGACGAAGAAGTAACCGAGCTAACCATATGGCTGCTTCCAGGCACTGGAATGGAGAGCCTGATCGATAAATACGATCGAGAGCATCCTTCCATAAAAATTAATGTGGAGACCGCGCAATACGAGGATGTTCACAGCAATCTGCAAACCGCATTTGCAGCAGGCTATGGCGCTCCGGATATCTCATTGATCGAACGTACATTCGTTGAACAGTTCAAAAACTTCCCAGAGCACTTTCACAACCTTTATGACTTCGGAGCAAAAGATGTGCAGCACGAATACCTGGACTGGAAGTGGAAGCAGGCCCAGAATTCAGAGCAAACCTTCCTTCTGGGCTTACCTACCGATATCGGGCCGCTTATGCTTGCCTACCGGAAAGACCTCTTTCAGCAGGCAGGCTTGCCATACGAGCGTAATGAAGTATCCCGGCTGTTGCTGACATGGGACGATTATATTAAGGTTGGAGAAGTCATCCAGAAGACAACCGGTGCCAAATTGTTTAACAATCTCAAAATCTTCTACAGGATTATGTTTAGCCAGTTGGAGCAGCAATACTTCGATAAGTCAACCGGGAAGCTCATTATCGAGCAAAATCCGCAGCTCCGCAAAGCATGGGAGTATACAATGAAAGCGGCCGAGCTTGAGCTATCAGCTAATATCGAAAGCTATAGGCCCGAATGGGGTTCAGCCATGTCGCAGGGCAGCTTCGCCATCATGCCTGCCCCAGCTTGGATGACGGGTATGATCCGCAGTAATGCCCCGGATGCGTCTGGCAAATGGGATTTGGCCCAACTGCCTCCACAACAACATGGCAACTGGGGAGGCTCCTTCCTTACAATGCCCAAGGAAGGCAAACACCCTGAGCAAGCTTTCCAGCTCATCCGTTACTTAACCGCGCCTGAGCAACAGCTCCAAATCTTCGTGAACAACGGCAACTTCCCATCTACTCCAGGCATCTACGAGGATACGAACATAAGCGGCAAGATTGATCCCTATTTCAGTAATGCTCCCGTCGGTCTCATGTTCTCAGAAGCAGCCAATAAGATTAACCCCGTATATGAAGGACCCTACTCACAGGTCGTAGCCAATGCCATCGATGATGTATTGCAGCTTGTAGATGGTCACCATCTGGACACAGAGCTTGCTTGGGAAGTAGTTATAGAACGTATTCACAAATCACTTATCCCTTATGAGTAACCCTATAGACCTGTGGAGAGGAGCAAGGAACTGTGCGAATACTCGTCGTAGATGATGAACCGATGGTGCGGTCTTCGATCGCAAGAATGATCAACTCTTTGGGTGATACCTACTCCGCTTCGGAAGCCGGTGATGGCGAGGATGCATTAGTGTTAGTTAACGAGCATCCTTTCGACATGATCATCACAGACATCCGAATGCCGGCAGTCGATGGATTACAGCTGGCCGATACGCTTCAGCATACCCACCCGCATATCCGAGTTGTTCTTCTATCCGGCTATGCTGAGTTTGATTACGCGATTTCTGCGCTGCACAACGGAGTGCATGAGTACCTGCTGAAGCCTGCATCCAAGGAAAGGCTTCTCGCCATCATCACGAAGGTCGATGAGGAATTGAAACAGGAAAGAGCCCAGCAGCAGATTGGCCGAATCCGCGAGAATAGTGTCTTGGAGAAGCGTATACAAGATCTATTGTATGAACTTCCCATCCCTCACGTCGATCTTGCCCTCTTCCCCCATCATCAATCGATCGCCGTCTTCACGATGACTGCTGCCATTGAAACTTTGCAGCTGCCATCCATCCGATTTGCTATGAAGAATGTGCTGGAGGATGTGCTCGGTCAAGCTGGCATAGCCATCGTTATCGTCGAGGAAAGGTACGTATCCTCTGTCCTATTCATAACTGAGGAAGCGATCGATCAAAGCGGCTGCGAGCAGCTATCGCAAGAGGTAAAGCGAACCCTGAATCGCTTGTTCCATATCGAGCTTGAGATCAGCTGTGCTACAGGCATCGAATCACTTGGGGAGCTCAGCCTGCTGTACATCGAATGCTTGCGCAAGCTAGGTGTTCATACATGGACGGAAAAGCGTACATCGAAGGAGCCTTCAGATGCGCAGCATCGACTTATCCGATCCGCACTTGCATGGATAGAGGAAGAGTATGCGGAGGACCTTACGTTGTCCTCCATTGCCAATCGACTTTATATCAACCCCAACTATCTCAGCACCTTATTTAAAAATGAGACTGGCATGACGTTCACCCAGCATCTGACGCGAATCAGAATCGATAAAACCAAGCAGCTGCTTCAGGAAACTCACTTGAAAATTTACGAAATTTGCGACAGGGTGGGCTATTCGGATCAAGCCTATTTCAGTAAGCTCTTCAAAGCTTCGGTCGGCACGACCCCTTATGAGTACAGAGAACAAACATCTGAAAATTGACCAAGAAATATAAGAATCCTCCCATGGGAATCAAAACCGTTCTTCCTTAAACTTAAGGAAGGACGGTTTTTCATATGTCCGTCAAACAAAAACGAGGGGGAACATGGAACAATGTTAAAAAAATGGATAGCCCTAACGCTGATTGCCGTTCTGATTGCAGTAACAGCAGCATGTGGAAATTCGAGCAATTCAAGTACACCTAGCAACTCTGGAACAACTACTAACGATTCAAAACCATCAGAGGACTCTTCCAAAGAAAATGTAGAACTAACCATGTGGATGTTCACTGGTTCCGGTCTAGAGCCATTTATTGAGCAATATCAAAAAGACAACCCACATGTAAAGGTTAAAATTCAGCAGCAAGAATACGCAGACCATCATAATGGTCTGGTCACAGCACTTGAAGCTGGCGGCGCGCCAGATATCGCTATGGTCGAAGTCGGCTACATCGATCGCTTCAAGGCAGACGAAAGCAAATTTCACAACCTAGCTGATCTAGGTGCAAATGATATTATGGGTGACTATCTGGAGTGGAAGCGAGTTCAAGCATCCAGCCAGGATTTGAACTTCATCTTCGGTATCCCGACAGACGTCGGACCTATGGCGATGGCTTACCGTACTGACTTGTTCGAGCAAGCCGGATTACCTACCGATTCCGCTGAGGTTGCTAAACAAATCGCTACCTGGGATCAATTCTACGAAGCTAGTAAGAAGCTTAAAGCCGCAACTGGCAAGCCAATGGTTGACTTATCCGTTTCCCTATATGAGGTTGTAAAAGGCCAATTGACAGAGCATCACTTTGATAACAATGGAAACCTGATTACCGATACGAATCCTGGTATTAGAGCTTCCTACGACTTTGCAGTAAAGATGATTCAAGCTGGCGTAACAGGCAAGATCGCACAGTGGTCTCCTGAGTGGGGTGCCGGTATGAACAATGGTGACTTCGCTGTTCAGATGGCTCCAGCTTGGATGATGGGCTTCATGAAAGCAAACGCACCTGATTCCAGCGGTAAATGGGATGTAGCACCAATGCCAGGCGGCTCGGGTAACTGGGGTGGATCCTTCCTCGTTGTTCCGAAGGAAAGCAAGCATCCAGAAGAATCATACGAGCTGATCAAATATCTGCTTGCTCCACAGCAACAGCTAGAACTATTCAAAAAGAACAGCAACTTCCCTTCTACACCTGCAATTTATGACGAGGCAGCTATTCAAGAATATCAAGATGAATTCTTCAGTAATGCATATGTAGGTAAACTATTTGCTGAAGCAGCCAAGAAGGTTGTACCTGTATACTACGGACCTGAATATGTAATTGTTGATACACCAATCCGTAATGCCTTGTTAGAAGTAGAGAACAACAATGCCGATCCAGATGCGGAATGGAACAAGGCTATGGATCAAATCAAACGTGACCTGAAACGATAAAGCAGTAAACATTCATTCATTTACGCCGATGTGGATGAACCGCATCGGCGTATCACCCTTTCATGAGGAGGCACAATATGGAAACACACTTCAGCCAAGATCGTCCTGTAATGCCTCATCCTAAATGGGCATCACAGCGATTTAATGATCACGTGTCAGGCTATTTGTATGTGGCACCGTTTCTACTCATATTTCTTGCATTCACCCTATTCCCCGTCATCTGGTCGATGTATATCTCATTATTTTCTTGGAAGCTCGTCGGCACGAAGGAATTTATCGGTCTTCAAAACTATATCTGGCTATTTACAGATGATCCGTTATTCTGGCGTTCAGTTGGAAATACGTTCAGCATGTGGATCATGGGTACCATTCCGCAATTATGTCTAGCGCTAATTATCGCGACCTTGCTCAATGCCAATCTGCGTGGCAAGCGTTTTTTTCAGGTCGGCGTTATTATACCGAATGTCACCTCAACTGTTGCCGTGGCGATCGTATTCATCAGTATCTTCGGATCACATTATGGTCTTGTTAATTATGTACTCACAGAACTTCTTGGATTTAAGGAAAAGATTAGCTGGCAGACTTCCTATTGGCATGCTCAAATCGCCGTATCCGTTATGGTCATCTGGCGATGGACAGGATACAATGCCCTCATCTATTATGCAGCACTCCAGGGCATTCCTCATGAGCTATATGAAGCCTCGAAGATCGATGGGGCAACAAAGGTTCAGCAATTTTTCTATATTACGATTCCAATGATAAGACCAGCCATCATATTCACCATTATTCTATCTACCATCGGCGGAATGCAGCTGTTCGTCGAACCTCTCATATACAGTAATAGCACAACAGGTGGTCAAAGCTATCAGGTACTCACGATGGTGCTCTACTTGTACGATACAGCTTTTACGAAGAACGCGTTTGGCTATGCGTCTGCTATTGCTTGGATGCTCTTCCTGATCATCATTTTGTTCTCACTGTTTAATCTTTACTTGTCACGCAAGATCAATTCATCGTCGTAAGGGAGGCATCTGATATGAAACTACTCGGAAGATTCTCGGCATATGTGTTACTCTGTACTACTGTCTTAATCTCGATCTTTCCCTTCTATTGGATGTTCGTAATCGGCTCCAATACGACGGCCGATGCCAATAAATTCCCACCGTTAGTCGTTCCGGGGGATTTGTATATCGATAATATCACCAGAGTGTTTCATGATATCCCTTTTTTCAAGGCTTTATTTAATACATTTATCGTCAGTGTTACCATCACGGCCTCCCAGCTATTCTTCTGTGCGCTGGCTGCGTTTGCCTTATCACGATTGAACTTTAAAGGTCGGAATTTCCTGTTTATCTTTATCATTGCTACCCTCATGATCCCCCAGCAACTCGGGATTATCCCACTTTATATCGTTATGCAGAAGTTCGGTTGGGTAAATACGTTATATGCAGTAATCTTCCCTGGCATGATCGGAGCATATGGAATATTCTGGATCAAGCAATATACAGACTCGACCGTCCATCCCGAGCTGATCGAGTCGGCTCGGATCGATGGCTGCAGTAATTTCCGAACATTCATCACAATCGTTCTCCCGATCATTGTACCGGCTATGGCTACACTTGCCATCATCACCTTCATGAATACGTGGAATGACTTTCTCTGGCCCTCAATCGTGCTGAAGGACGCTTCTGTACAGACGATACAGATCGCACTGCGGAACTTGAACAAGGTATACTATCGAGATGTGGCGATGATCATGGCGGGTGCTTTCCTAGCCACGATTCCTCTCCTTATCATTGTGGGGTTATTAAGCCGCTTCTTTATTTCGGGTATTACTACAGGTGCTGTAAAGGCCTAGGATATGACGAGTATAACTAAGATAAAACCGCACGAGAAATTCTCGTGCGGCTCATGGGT
>JBBDTA010000050.1:0-3596 GCA_040904605.1 Paenibacillaceae bacterium | reverse complement strand
CTCAAGCTTCGTTGTTGCGAATCCAAACTGTCATTTCACCAGGGGTACGGTTACTCCAAGCGAAATAAGGGATTGCTCTAATCGATGCAGGGACTCTGATATATCCTTGTGTTGAATACAGTGCCTGTTCATCCCGAGCAATACCCTCGGTACGTGTTCCAGCTCCGGTAATAACGGATACCCCACCTAATAGTTCTTTGTCAAAGTGTACATCGAATTGCGCACCATGCGGCAGGATAATATCCTGCAAATTCGCACCATTGTCTACTTCTTCAAGACAGAACACAATAGGACCACGCTGAAGCGCAACCTTACCTGCGTTCTCTCGCACATTCGGATGCGATCGGACCAACTCGACTGGCATCTCTAGGGTCAATTCAATCCGATCACCGCTTTGCCAGGTTCTGTGAATCTTCGCATATCCGTTGATGATAGTCCTAGCATTCAGTTCCTCACCACCATTCACGGAAATTGCAGCAGTTTTACACCAGGCTGGTACACGCAGGGAAATACAAAACTCAACAGGCTGCTCGAGCTTAAGCTCGAATGACACTTGTTGATCCCAAGGATAGTTCGTTTGCTGTGTCAATTGGATAGACTGACCATCGATGTCGAAATCCAGCTTGCTTCCTATATATAAGTGGACACAGATTTCTCGTTCTGCTTGATCCTTAGAATATAGATACTGGCCTAATGACGCTATCAGTCGGGCGATATTAGGAGGACAGCATGCACATCCAAACCATGGCTGCCTTGTCACTTTCACCGTCTTCATATCGTGACGGCAATTGGCTGTGGCAGGCCATACCTCAAGTGGATTAACGTAGAAATAGCTTTTACCATCAAGCGATATGCCACTTAGGACACCATTATATAAAGCAAGCTCCATCACATCGGCGTAATCGCGATGCTTCTCAACCTGAAGCATTCGCTGCGCCCAGAACATTAGACCGATGGCTGCACAGGTTTCCGTATACGCTCGGTCGTTTGGTAGATCGAAGGGAACAGTGAAGCGTTCTTCATGAGCGGAGGAGCCGATGCCGCCGATAACGTACATTTTGCGTTGCACCACATCATGCCATAGCTTCTTACACACATTAAGTAGTTCGACATCATTATAATCGACAGCCAAATCCACCATAGCACTATACAAATACACCGCTCGCACAGAATGTCCTTCTGCAGTGAATTGCTCGCGAACAGGGAGGTGCGCCTGGAAGTAATCATATAAACGTCTTTCTCTATGACTGCCCACTCCTGCTCCTTCTCGCTCCTCTGCTTCAAGATCGAAGAAGTGCGGCTGCTGTCCGCGTTCATCCACGAAGAATTTGCTGAGCTCCAAGTATTTCCTATTTTCAGTAGCCTGATATAGCTTCACTAATGCCAGCTCCACCTCCGGGTGACCGTCATAGCCTCGCATCTGTCCGGGTTGATCGCCGAAGACAGTAGCAATATAATCTGCATATCTACACATGATATCAAGAACCTTACGCTTACTGGTCGCTTCGTAGTAGGCAACTGCGGCTTCCATAAAATGTCCTGCACAATAAAGCTCGTGATTATCTCGTAGATTCGTCCAGCGTTCACTCGGTTTCTTGACTGTATAATACGTATTCAAGTAACCATCTGCCTGCTGGGCACGACCAAGCAGATCGATTACGTCATCAGCAATCTTCTCTAGCTTCGGATCTCTATGCTTAGCGAGAACGAATCCAACAGTTTCCAGCCATTTCGCCAGATCGCTGTCTTGGAACACCATGCCATAATATTCGCCTTCGGAATCGCCTGCCGCAATGCGGAAATTCTCAATTGTATGGCTTGGCTCAGCACCGGGAATCGCATCGTTCAGAGCATCCCATTGATAAGGAACGACTGTCTTGGCCACGATCTGTTCGCGAGCCGCCCAGAATGAGTCCTGGATTGTAACTTGCTTAAGAGATACAGCCTCCATATGCTTCCGTGGTTTGTTGTCCGTTAATCCCATAACAAACTCCTTCTCTCTATTTCATATTATTCGCCCTTCAGACCGGACAGCGTTACTCCTTTTATGAAGAAATCCTGCGCGAGTAAGAAGATAACGATCAGTGGAATAACACTAATGACGGTACCGGCCATAAGCACCGGCCAATCAGTTCCATACATGCCCTGCATAGACGCGAGCCCTAGCGGCAATGTCATCTTAATTTGTGAATTAATATATACCAACGGTGCGAGGAAATCATTCCATGTTCCCATGAACACGAATACGCCTAATGTGGCCATAGCGGGCTTCGATAGAGGAACGAATATGCGCCAGTACACCCCAAAGGGCGTACATCCGTCGATCTTCGCAGCATCCTCGAGCGAAGCAGGGATGGTTAAGAAGAATTGACGGAGCAGGAATGTTCCGAATGCTGATACGAGTGCTGGCAGGATCAATGACCAGTGCGTGTCAATCAGATTGTAATTACGCATAACGATAAAATTAGGAATCATCACAACCTGAGCAGGCACCATCATCGTGGCAAGATACAATCCGAACAGCAGCTCTCGATATCTGAAGCGCAGCCGTGCGAACACGAATCCTGCCATGGAGCTTGTAATGAGCTGGGCGATCACAACAGAGAGTGTAATCTTCAAGCTGTTAAGAAAGTATATATCGAATGGAAAACGGTCAAATATCCGCAGATAATTCTCCCACTGTATACTCTTACCGAATAGGGTAGGTGGGAATACAAACACTTCTTTTAACTCCTTCAACGATGTACTGAGCGTCCACAGAAAAGGTAGAATCATCGTTAAAGCCCCGGCAAATAGAACGAGGTGCGCGGTGATTTTGAATACTCTATTTGGTTTCACAGTTACACCCCTTTCTAGTGAACGTCCCATTTTTTCTGGAACCAAAATTGGATTAAGGTAATGACGAGTACCATGAAGAACAGAATGTAAGCCATAGCGCTAGCATAACCCATACTAAAGTACTTGAAGGCGTTCTCATATAAGTAATGAACGATAACCGAAGTAGAACGCGCGGGTCCCCCTTGTGTCATCAAGAATACCGTATCGAACACCTGGAATGAGCCTATGAACGACATGACAGTCACGAAGAATGTCGTGGGAGAAAGCAAGGGTACAGTGATAAACAGAAACTTCTGATGCCATCTTGCCCCATCTATATCCGCAGCTTCGTAATAGTCTTCGGATATGCCCTGCAGCCCAGCTAGATAAATCAGCATATTAAATCCTAGATTTTTCCAGACGCTTGTTATAATAACAGCAGGCATCGCCCAGACCGTGCTCGTCAACCAATCCGGCCCTCGCATCCCGATCATACTCAGCACATAATTCATCAATCCATACTCAGGGTTATAAATAAATTGCCATACCACAGCGACCGCCACCATGGACGACACCACCGGGAGGAAAAAGGCCGCCCTGTAAAACTTCTTAAATCGAATATTCTGATCAAGTGCAACAGCAAGGAATAACGAAATCACAATGCCTGCAGGTACGGAAATACCTGCGAAGTAAATCGTATTCCAGAACACTTTAAGAAAGGTCTCATCCTTCGCAAGCTCTGTATAGTTACTCAGTCCAACCCATTCCATTGGAGATAG
>JBBDTA010000049.1:5182-7686 GCA_040904605.1 Paenibacillaceae bacterium | reverse complement strand
ATTTTTGAAACGATTCAACTCATTGGGAAGCTTGAACAAATCATATTGAATAGTGAAAAGTATAACGATCTAGATTCGCATTCCATCGATGAAATATTTAGGATTATGCATACGATTAAAGGCTCCTCCTCGATGATGTTCTGTAAGCATATTGCATTAGTTACTCATTCGGTTGAGGATGTGTTCTTCTATTTACGCGAGGAAAGAGAGAGAGAGTTTGATTGTGCTAACCTAACAGATATCGTGTTAGAAGTAATTGATTTCATCAAGGTTGAAATAACAAAGCTTCAGGATGGACAAGATTTAGATGGTGATCCATCTATACTGATCCAGGATATCCATGGATTCTTAGAACGTTTAAAGAACCCATCGACAGCTGGAATATCGACAGCTGGAATAATGTTAAATCCATATGAAGCTGTATTCAATTTTGTAGATGGCTGTGAGATGGAGAACATTAGGGCATTCGGCATCATCCATAAACTGAAAGATAGGGCAGAGAATATCAGACATGTTCCAGAAGATCTGATTGATGATGAGAACAGCGTCGAGATGATTCGGAAAGATGGGTTTAAGATCCTATTCCATTCGGAGGGACCTCTGGAGGAAATGTATGGGTTTCTCCAGGAAACGCTCTTTATTAAAGATTTGACGTTGCGAATCATAGAGAAGAAGATCATAAGCTTAGAGGAAACTATAATCGATTTGCCTCCGAAGACACCTGAGAAAGAATTACGACCAGATACTCAGATGACTACGAATAAGCAAAGTATCATCAGTGTAAGCGTTGCGAAATTGGACAAGCTGATGGACCTCGTTGGCGAGATGGTCATTTCCGAAGCGATGGTCACACAAAACCCTGAATTAGCCGACTTGGAGTTAGATAGCTTTCATAAAGCATCAAGGCAATTAAAGAAGATTACGAACGAGCTGCAGGATATGGTCATGTCGATACGCATGGTGGAGATTTCCACGACCTTTCACAAATTAAACAGAATTGTAAGAGATATGTCTAGAAAATTAAATAAAGAGGTTCAAATGCAAGTGATCGGTGAGGAAACAGAGGTAGATAAGAACATTATTGACCATATCTCAGATCCATTAATGCACCTAATTCGCAATGCCATAGATCATGGCTTGGAGCATGCCGAGGAACGCAAGGAGCAGGGCAAATCGGAGATCGGCACGATCACACTTGAGGCGAAGAATGCTGGAAGTGAAGTATGGATTACGGTTAGGGATGATGGCAGGGGCCTCGATAAGCAGAAAATATTAAAAAGGGCAAGGGAGAACGGCTTGATTGTCCGCCCTGAAAGCGAATTGACCGACAGAGAAATATACGCATTCATTTTCTTTGCGGGATTCTCCACGAACGAACAAGTCACGGAGTATTCAGGCCGTGGTGTAGGTATGGATGTAGTTACGAAGAATATTGAGGCTTTAGGCGGAGTAGTTTCTGTGGATAGCGTGCAAGGTAAAGGAACCATTATCACAATAAAAATTCCGCTTACCCTAGCTATTATTGACGGAATGACCATCAGAGTAGGAGATCTTAAGTATACGGTACCAACGACCTCCATTAAGCAGTCCTTTAGAATAACACCCGCCGAAGTGATTCGAGATCCGAATAATAACGAGATGATCTTGGTTCGCGGGCAATGCCACCCGATCATAAGGTTGCATGAATTATTCAAGGTACAAACCAGAATCACAAACTTACATGAAGGCATCATTATGATGGTGGAGAATGACGATAATATCGTTTGTCTGTTCGCCGATGAGCTGATCGATAAACAGCAGGTCGTAGTCAAAACAATGCCAAACTATTTCAAGAAAATGAATGGAATAGCAGGTTGCACAATATTAGGCGACGGGAGTATCAGTTTAATACTAAATACATCTGATTTATTCTCATAGATCAGAAAGTATAAAGAGGAGATGACAATATGTCGGAGGCAATAAGTGAAGTGCTCGTGGAAGAGGATACATTGAAGGGAAAGTTCCTTACATTCCCGCTCGGGACAGAGGATTACGGTATCGAAATCAAATTCGTTACAGAAATCGTCGGGATCCAAGCGATCACTCCAATTCCGGGAATCCCCGAGTACATCAAAGGGATCATTAACTTAAGAGGTAAGATCATTCCGGTCATGGATGTGCGATTGCGTTTCAAGAAAGAACCTAAAGCGTACAACGATCGAACCTGCATTGTTGTTATTGACATCAAGGAGGTGACCATTGGACTCATCGTCGATAGTGTGTCGGAAGTCATATCGATATCGGATGAAAACATCATTTCCCCGCCTCAAGTAAATAAAAATTTCCACAATAAATTTATTGAGAGTATTGCAAAAATCGGCAATGAGGTGAAATTAATCTTAGATTGCGACAAGCTGTTGAACGAAGAAGATCTTGCGGAAATCGAAGCGTTGACTTAATCAAAATTTTTTAGGAGTAATCGTCTATGCAATGGTTTTATAACTTGAAATTGGGAGGAATTATTT
>JBBDTA010000049.1:0-5082 GCA_040904605.1 Paenibacillaceae bacterium | reverse complement strand
TAGGGTAAATTGGACGGTTGATCATAAACCGATCTTTCTAAACTCTTCAATTATAACCTTAGATGGAGAGCTGTTAGTTCCAGATAAACGTCTCACTCAACAGGGTTTTAAACGCGGCGATAACATTTACATTGATAAAAAAGCAATTGAGATGATCGTTCAAATGAAACATCCAGCTTACTCGGATATTTATAAATTTGGTGGAATCAAACGTAAAACAGGCTATGCTCCTATATTTAAAGATCATGATCCATCTAAGGAAATTATTGCGCTAATGACTGTTGATTTTAATGAAAATGTCATCGCAGAACGAACCAAAAATATGCTTACTTTTACGACGCTATTAGGCGTGATATTCTCGATCATTGCCGGTATTACCAGTTTTTTATATGCGCGTAGAATGGCGAGACCCATCATTGCTGTTGCCAGGGATATGGATCGTTTCGCTGGTGGAGATTTGACGATGAAAGAATTAGAAGTTAATAGTCATGACGAGATTGGTAGTTTGGCTCAATCTTTTAATAAGATGGTCATCAGTATCAATGACGTGCTTACCAATATCAATGTATCCTCCGAACAAGTTGCTGCAGGTTCCAGACAAGTATCGGATTCAAGCCAGTCTCTATCTCATGGGACTACTGAGCAAGCCAGCTCCATAGAGCAATTAACGGCTTCGATGGAAGAGATATCGGCTCAGACCAAGCAGAATGCGATCAACGCCAACCAAGCTAATGAGATATCGATCGCTGCGGTTGAGAATGCGACCCAAGGCAACAATCAAATGAAGGAAATGCTGAAGGCGATGGAAGAAATCAATGATTCCTCAGCGAATATATCCAAAATTATTAAAGTCATTGATGAAATCGCTTTTCAAACCAATATCTTAGCATTGAATGCAGCAGTCGAAGCAGCGAGGGCAGGCCAGCATGGTAAGGGCTTCGCCGTAGTCGCTGAGGAGGTTAGAAACTTAGCAGCACGCAGCGCTAATGCCGCCAAGGAAACAACCGATATGATCGAAGGCTCCATCAAGAAGGTGGATGCAGGTACGAAGATTGCTACTGCCACAGCAGACGCTCTGAATAAAATCGTTGAAGGTGTAGCTAAGGCGAGCACGCTTGTTGCTAATATTGCGAACGCATCCAACGAGCAGGCAACAGGAATCTCACAGGTCAATCAAGGGATTGCGCTCGTATCCGAGGTAACTCAAACCAATTCAGCGACTTCTGAAGAGAGTGCTGCTGCAAGCGAAGAGCTGTCCAGTCAAGCAGAATTATTGAAGGAGATGGTTGGGAAATTCAAGCTCAAACAGGGCGGATCAGCACCATCAACATATGGTGGAGGACGTGTAAGTACTGAAGCTGGAAAACATAGTTATTCGCAAGCTGCTGCCACAAAACCGAAAATTAAAATCGCCCTGGACGATATGGAATTTGGGAAGTATTAGATGATTGCCATCACAGATTATGAATTTTCAAGGTTAGCGGAGTTAGTCAAGAGAAACTACGGGATTAACTTGGGTAAAGAGAAGAAGTCCCTGATGGTCGGCAGGCTGCATAACGTTCTAGTGCATAAGAACTTTGACAATTTCTCGGAATATTATGATTACATCATAACCGATAACACGGGGGATGCACTTACAACACTGGTTGAGAAGCTGACGACCAATCACACGTATTTTATGCGTGAAGTTGAACATTTTAATTTTTTTCGAGATAAGGTATTACCTTATATAATGAAAGTAGAGACAAGCAGGGATTTGCGTATTTGGAGCGCTGGATGTTCTACGGGTGAAGAACCGTACACACTAGCCATGATTATCGCAGATATGTTCGGGTCCAATCAGGACGGATGGGAAACCAAGATTCTGGCAACCGATATATCCTCCAAAGTGCTTGAAGCAGCTGCGAAAGGGGTATATCAAGATGAACAGATCGCATCAATTCCAGTTGCTTGGAGGAACAAATATCTCAGAAAAGTCGATCATGACAAAAATATGTTTATCGATCAGATTAGGAATGAAGTCATATTCAGACTATTTAATCTCATGAAGCCGACGTTCCCCTTCAAACGCAAATTTCATGCCATCTTCTGCCGGAATGTCATGATCTACTTCGACGCAGCAACAAAAAGGGCTTTAATTAACCGGTTTTATGAGAGCATGGAACCCGGCGGATATTTATTTATTGGACATTCAGAGTCGATAAGCCGCGATGATTCCAATTATAAATATGTAATGCCATCGGTCTATAGAAAGGAGTAAACCTGAAGTGAATCCACGCAGAAAAATTAGAGTGTTGGTTGTCGATGATTCACTACTGTTCAGAGAATCGTTGGCAATAGGCATCGCGGCAGACCCAAGTATTGAAGTGATTGCCACGGCGGCAGATCCTTTCATCGCGAGAGACCGAATTATTGAATATGAGCCGGACGTCATGACACTAGATGTGGAGATGCCCAGGATGAGTGGGATTGAGTTTTTGCGCAGGCTGATGCCCCAATACCCTATTCCTGTAGTTGTAGTAAGCTCACTCAGTGAGAATGTATTTGACGCTTTGAATGCGGGTGCGGTCGAGTTCGTCACCAAGCCCGATTCAAGGACAGAGCGGGGGATGGCCTATTTCATCAACGAACTAACGATTAAGATTAAAGTTGCTTCAGTAGCGAATGTATCAGAATGGAAAGCGAATGTAACCAACAGCAGCTTGGGTGGAGAAAAGGTTAATACGGATTCGAACATCAAGGTGATCGCCATGGGTGCCTCTACTGGGGGAACGGAAGCTACATACCAACTCTTAAAATCTTTCTCCAGAGATATGCCGGGCATCGTTATTGTGCAGCATATGCCCCCGATATTCACGAGAATGTTCGCTGAACGGTTAAATAATAAAACGTTATTAGAGGTAAAGGAAGCTGAGAGTGGGGATAAGCTTTATCCGGGCCGCGTACTAATCGCTGCAGGCAATACTCAAATGAGACTAAAAAAAACGGGGAGTACATATGCTGTTGAATGTTACCCGGGTGAGAAAGTAAGCGGGCATTGCCCTTCAGTGGATGTGCTTTTCGAATCCGTTGCTGAAGCAGCCGGCACGAATGCGATGGGTGTGATCTTGACGGGTATGGGCAGCGATGGCGCCAAAGGGCTTCTCGCAATGAGGAGAAGAGGAGCGAGGACGATTGGACAGGATGAAGGTTCATCGATCGTCTATGGTATGCCCAAGGTAGCTTATACATTAGGTGCAGTTGAAATACAAGCTTCATTGGGTACGATGCCACAAGTCATATATTCTATAGTTAATGGACGATAATGTGATGAACCGAATAGTTGGCATTGGACAATTTATAATCTCTAACCAGCAGACGGATGTATTAAAAACATATGCACTTGCTTCATGTATAGCAATAACGATGTACAGTCCTTCCAATAAGGTCTTAGGGATGGCACATATCGCTCTCCCTTTTTCTTCTATACATGATAGAGGTAACAAAGACCAACCCGCTTACTTTGCCGATAAAGCCATCCCATTGCTACTAACAGAGATGGAGACAGATTACGGATGCACGAGAAGCGAATGGATCATCAATCTTTATGGAGGTGCACAATCCATTCGAACAACGGACTTTTTTCAGATTGGTTCGAGAAATCTTGACGCCGTTAAATCAATCTTGATCGCAAACCAGCTCTCATTCGATGCATCCGAAACGGAAGGTACAATGAGTAGAACGATTGAAATGGATGTCTTAACAGGTAAGGCGAGAATAATCCCGCATCCATTAATTATCTAGTACATATTAATCTAAGTTACTAGGAAAGCAAGCCTTGAAGCTTAACTTGAACTTCGATGCGAGTTCCTTTACCGATTTCTGATAGGATGGAGAAGGTCCCGCCTATAGACTCAGCTCTCTCTTTCATATCGTATAATCCCAATCCTGATGTTTTGCTTTTCGTCCCAGTTGGGAATCCAGTACCTTCATCGGTCACGATAAGAATTAGCTGATCTGACAAATTTGTGATTTGAACGTCCACCCGACTCGTTTCTGCATATTTCGCAGTATTAGTAAGCGCCTCCTGAGTAATCCGGTAGAAGGCCGTTTCGATGTTCTGCGGATAGCGATTATGTTTACCAATTAGCTGGAAGTTGGTATGGATACCGAACGTTCGCTCATACTTGTCCAGATAGGAACGGATCGCAGGGATTAAACCCAAGTCATCCAATGTCGCAGGTCGAAGCTCCATTGCCAGCCGTTTCACTTCATCCAAGGCTTTGTCAGTCATTTTCTCCATTTCTAACAAATGATCTCGGAATGAATGTTCTATCTTCAGATTTTTCATAATTTTCAACCCTACAAGTACACTGTAGAGCGCCTGTCCAATGCTATCGTGTAATTCGTGAGATATGCGTTTGCGTTCTTCCTCTTGGGCTTCAATTAGCATATTCCTCGTTGTTTGTTGCATATTGTGATAAGTTTTATAGCGCTTTCTTGAGAAAAGATAACAGGTTGAAAGAACCCCTAGCAAGACTAGTAAAGTCAGGAGAAACCATACATACACCTGATCCAATAGATCATATCTCCTTTCTATGATTAGGAGTCCAGATAGCCTTGTTTAATAGCATAACTGACCAGTTCAGCACGAGTCCTCAGCTCAAGCTTTTCCATAATCTTCGATTTATGGGCTTCGACGGTTTTAATGGATACGAACAGAAGATCAGCAATTTCCTTGTTGGAGTACCCTTTTGCGATAAGCGGTACAACCTCACACTCACGCATGGTCAATACATTCATTAGCTCTGCGCCCTTCAGAGTGGTAGTACTTGGGTGGAGGAATTCCTGGATGATCATTTTGGCGGCTTGAGGAGATAAATAGGCTTCCTTTTTGGAAACAATCCGAATAGCATCAATGATTTCTGCTTCTTGAGAATTTTTCAATATGTATCCTGAAGCTCCCGCTTTTAAGAAGCTAAACAAATATTCCTGATCTTCATGCATCGTAAGCACCAGAATTTCCACATCAGGTAAGGCTTTCTTGAGCCGGGTAGTAGCACTAAGGCCGTCTTCGCCTGGCGGCATGTTCAGATCCATAAT
>JBBDTA010000048.1:0-7710 GCA_040904605.1 Paenibacillaceae bacterium | reverse complement strand
TTTATTTATTCTCAAACATGTACTTTAATATTGCTATTATTTGCAGAATTCATCGAATGCATTAGTGAGTTCGCTTGCGATTTGTTCCGCAGTGCGATCCTCGATCTGATGACGTTGAATGAAGTGAACAAGCTCGCCATCCTTCATGATCGCGATTGACGGGGAGGATGGTGGATACGGGGCAAGATACTCACGTGCCTTAGCCGTTGCTTCCTTGTCCTGGCCAGCGAATACTGTGTACAAATTCTGTGGGATATTCTCATGCTGGAGAGCCTTAGCTACTGCTGGACGAGCATTACCAGCAGCACATCCACAAACGGAATTAACTACAACTAATGCAGTCCCCTTAGCATAGGGTATATGTTCTACGACTTCCTCAGGTGTGCGTAGCTCTGTAATCCCAAGATTCGTCAGCTCGTTGCGCATAGGCTGAATGACATCATGCATGTACATTTCAAAAGACATCGACATGGTTGAAACCTCCCCAAAGTTTTTCAATAGATCTATACATAGGAACAAGCGAATAATAAGTTGCGGTTGTTCCTTATTATACATCTCAATGGGAGGATTGCAAAGCGACTCAGTCAAGGAACCGATCAACTACTCTTCAGTTAACTCATTACGGTCGGGCTTACTCTCCTTATTATAGGCTCCATAGGCTACATCCTTATCAGGATGCATCAGGATACCACCCTGTGGCTCGATCCCTTTCTCGAAGTAATCCTTGTTCTCGGCTGTATGAAAGCCAACATCCTTGAATGGATGAACCCATTCATCCCCGGACATCACAGAAGGATCCGTATCTATACTCCAATTATTCAGGGGCGATTGCTCTGATTCATATTCATGGTCACCAATGACAACCCCATATTGATTAACGAACGGCTGACGTGGACCTCGGTTATCCTTAAACTTCGGCAGGAAGTTGAGCTCGAAGGGATCTAACTCTGCATCCACATCCTCGATGACATCTTTCTCGCGATTCGGTTTGTGCTCCAAGTGGTTAGCCTCCTATCCTAAAGGTTATTCTGCTGGTCGGTTTGGGCCTTCTATTTTCTTATCTATGATGACCTGACCCTCTTCGCCTTCTCCATTCACTTTCTTGTTCAACTGTTTATTCTCTCTCTCATGCTCCTGTTGCGCTTTAGAATCTCCAATGCTCATGCAGATGTGGCCCCTTTGCTAATTGGATGCCCATAGTATACGCAATAACTAAGAGAATTACCCAACCCGCAGGATAAGAACATATAGGTATGGTAAACTACAAACATATGTATCATTGAACGATTTCAAACAATCCTACCAGCAATCAAGGAGCTCCTATGTTATATGATGTTATCGTAATAGGCGGGGGACCGTCAGGGTTAATGGCCTCAATCGCAGCGGCAGAGCATGGGGCTTCAGTCTTACTCATCGACAAAGGGGAGAAGCTCGGTCGCAAGTTAGGCATTTCCGGTGGCGGACGCTGTAATGTAACGAATGCTAAGGAAATCGACGAGCTCATTCACAATATTCCAGGCAATGGTCGTTTTCTATATAGCAGCTTAGCTCAATTCGGCAATACGGACATCATGGCTTTCTTCGAGGGAATGGGTATTCGATTGAAGGAAGAAGACCGAGGTCGGATGTTCCCTGTGTCGGATAAAGCGAAGACCGTCGTAGATGCGCTCATTAATCGGGTCAAGCAAGCGGGAGTTACGATCAGAATTAACACTCCGGTGCAGCGTGTGCTCTACGCCGAGGGACGAACCTCGGGTATCGAGCTGCCTGGCGGGGAGACGATACATAGCTGTTGTGTCATCTTAGCCGTGGGTGGAAAGTCTGTTCCCCACACCGGCTCAACAGGCGATGGGTATGCATGGGCCGAGCAAGCCGGACATACGATTACCGAGCTGTATCCAACAGAGGTTCCGCTCACATCGGATGAGCCATATATCCGCAGCAGGGAGCTTCAAGGCTTATCTCTGAGGGACATTACACTATCCGTGTGGAATCCCAAGGGGAAGCGGCTTACCCAGCATGAGGGGGACTTGATCTTTACCCATTACGGCATATCAGGACCGATCGCACTTCGTTGTAGTCAATATGTCGTGAAAACCCGTAAGCAATTTCATGTCCGAACCGTAACCCTAACCATAGATTTATTCCCGGACAAGAGTGCTGACGAAGTTTACACCGATACGTTCCAGCTAGTTAAGAATGAGCCCAAGAAGGCGATCAAGAATGTGCTAAAAGCCCTATTACCTGAACGCTTGATTCCCATTATACTTAGCAGTGTCCACTTGAATGAGACGACGACCTACGACAACATCCCCAAACAGCCTTGGTTGGACATGGCTAAGCTACTGAAGGCTTTTCCGATTGAGGTGAATGGAACATTATCGATTGAAGAGGCTTTTGTAACAGGTGGGGGTGTTCATCTGAAGGAGATTGATCCGAGAACGATGGAATCTACATTAATGAGTGGACTATTCTTCTGCGGAGAAATTCTTGACGTGCATGGCTATACAGGGGGATATAACATCACTGCTGCGTTCTCAACTGGTCATACAGCAGGTAAACAAGCTGCAGCGGTGGCTAAATCTCTAGATCAGTCAATATATTAGTCTATGTGAGTGAAGATGAAACATGAAGAGGTAATAATTCATAGTCTACTAAACGTCCAGATTCGAACGTACAACGATGCTCAAATCTTTGATTATCGAATAGCATAATGGGCAGGAATCGACGGACATGGCTGCCCACACCATAATTATCTGAGGCGTAAATCCAATCTAGCGACTTCCAAGCTAGAATGCCTTCCTCCACCTCAAGCGGAGTTGGGTAGACGAATTGCTCATCGACTTGTCCGACAAAAGCATACATCCCATCAATTCCACCCTTATCGGAATCGTTCCATGTAACGATTCCGGTAAAGTGGATTTGACTCGGCTCAAGTCGGATTCCCGTTTCCTCCAGAATTTCGCGAAGAATACTTTCCATCGGAGTTTCTCCAGGTTCTATCTTCCCGCCTACACCGTGCCACACACCTTGCATCGGAGAGGATTTCCGATTCAGCATGAGCATTTCTTGACCGCGTTGAATGAATCCTATTGTATAGGTAAGCATTTCATCTACTCCTCTATCAATTCCTCTTCATCTTCAACCTTTGCAGACTTGGCCTTGCCTGATGCTTTCGATTTCTCTTTCTTACTACTATTATTAAGTGAAGTGAATGTGAACTGCTCAGAGAATCGGTTAATGCCCTGCATCAACTCAGCATTCTCCTCAATCTTATTCTGTACCTGCTCCTTCAGATCCTCATTCTTCGCCTCTAATCTACGAACTCTCTCTTGCAGCGCATCATTATCCTTTGTTGCGTTAGCACGATAGTCCTTAAATTCCTGAACCAATTGACTATATTTATGCTGTTCAATCTCAATCTCACTTTTGAGCTCATTAATTTCGGAGGAAGTAATCGCTTGAAGCTTCTTGTATTCCTCAACAAGCTGGTCGTAGACCAGATGCTTCTGGGTCAATGATTCTTCAATAGCTTTAATCTCTTCTTCTTTATCCAGGAATTGATAGATATACTTGTCCTTCTCTGCAGTGAGTAGAGTAACACGGTGTTCGAAATGCTCTAATTGCCCTTTCATCTCCATATTCGTCAGTTGCAGAACTTCTCTATCCTTAATAAAACGTTCAACCTCTGACAGTAAATCCTGTGAAGGTCGATCATTCGTTACAATGCTTCTAGATACCCCAGCCTCATTAACCAGAACAATCTGGTCATTGATGCTTCTTTCATTCTTATTCGATTTGATTAAGAAATCCCTTACTTTTTCGGGTATATTGTCAATCAAGTTCTTGCTACTCTTAAAAAAATTCAACTTTATTCCCCCTGTATTCTAATTGCCCATATTATAAGCGTTAATTGGAAAATTATAAAGGGTTATTAATCTTGTTAATGAGCGTTGCTTGTTCGACGGTTGGGTATATCCGAAATTCTGATTATCTACACTTGAAAATTCATTACCTCTTTCAGCGTCGGCATACCTCCTTGCGCCCCGAATTTGGTCACCGATAAAGCTGAAGCTTTACCAGCGAACGCAACCAGTCACTCTGCATCACTCCTCTTGGTTGAGTACAAGAACGGTTAAAAAATAAGCAAAGCGGAATAGCCGCTTTGCAAGTTCAAGTTAATGTGAGAATTTATTCTATCGTTTAGCCCGCTGGACCGGCAAACCTTTGACGTCAAGCTTGACCCGGAACAATCCACCCGCAAGCGGCTGCTCGTTCATGTCATTGCCATCATTGCCGGTAATGCTTGTCGTAATGTACAGCTCGTCCAGATGTTCTCCACCGAATGCGCAGGAGGTCACATTGTTGACAGGCAGCTTCACAGTAGCCAGCTTCTCTCCGGTATGCGGATTCCAGCGGCCTACCTGCCAGCCACCCCAATGCCCGATCCAGAGCATGCCTTCAGAGTCGATGCTCATGCCATCCGGGCCACCTGCTTCTCCTTCTGGATAAGTGATCGCAGCACGCTGATTCGAGATGTTGCCCGTTGCAGCATCATAATCGAATGCGTGGACAATCCTCTCGAATGAGTCAATATAATACATCGTTGTTGCCTCAGCGTTCCAAGCAAGTCCGTTGGAGCAGACAACACCGGGCAGTCGTAAGGTAAACTTGTCATTGGCTTCTAATGTATAGAGGTTACCATCTCGTTGCCACTTGCTGCTCATCGTTCCTGCCCATATGCGGCCGGTCGGATCACATTTGCCATCATTTAAACGGTTTTTAAGATTCGCATCTTGTGTATGGACGATTAATAAGGAAGAACCGCTGTCCAGATCGAACCGGTAAAAGCCGTCTTCAAGAGCAACTACCCATGAACCGTCCTCTGCAGGTAACGCACAACCGATTTTCTGTTCGAAGCTATATTCAGCAGTCTTGCCATCGCTCGGTCTGTATCTATGAAGCTTGCGTCCATCGATATCGACCCAGAACAATTCGTTCAATTTCTCATCCCACACAGGTCCTTCGCCGAGCATGTTTTTCCCCGCAATCACACATTCCGCATGCAGAGTAATCAATAGCTGCAACCCCCAGATCATAAATGATACGTGCAGCTATTAAGAGTACCAAACTTTATGGAATTAATAAACAGATTAAGCTAACGTATATGCCACTTCTTACTCCTCGTGTTTCCGATATTCTTTTTGTTTATCGCATTTAGGAAGAAATCCGTTCTGTTCAAGCTTCTTATAACGCTCTTCAAATCGAGTGATGATCCTCTTGCCCTTCGTCTCTGTAATTACACCATACTCCACGTACTTGCTAATTAATTGTTCTTTTTTCTCGAGAATGCCCTTGTGCAGATTAGCTAGTTCATTCTTCTGCAGCTCTGTAAGCTCCACTTTAATGGCCGATTGAGATGTCCTATCCTCCACAGTAGCCGCCAAAGATGCGTTCATCCCCGATACACCTGTAATCACGAGCATAGTAAATATCAAGCTTAAGCAAATTTTATACACTTCTACACACTCCTTTGATATTTTTTCCATCTCTATTTTGTGTAGGTTTGGTAATCCTTATCCCTTCTGAATTCTATGATGTAAGCCAGCGCCGTCTAACGCCCACACTATCATGCAGGATTTGGGATAAGTGATATAGCAGAATCTCCGCCCGGAATCGGAATCGGTGTTATTGCCGCATGTATCTCTTGATCCAATTCACTGGTATACGCTTGTCGTTGTTCGTCAGTCCAATTCAGCTTCTGTGCCATATAGTCGATAACTGGTACTTTCCACATCTGTACGAATGACATATCAAAGTATAATGCCCCAGTACGCCGAACAAAGAAATCAACAGGACACACTACCATTTCATGTTCGATAGAGTAAACAACCGATAGTATTAGAGACAAAGGCAATCCATACTCTTCAGCTTCTTGGTGATACGTGTCTACACCTACGAAGAGCTGATCAATGTTCGATCCATATCGGAGCACAAGAATTCTCGCATCGGTAGCTGACAATCCCAAGCGTTGACCCTCTAACACTTTGTCCTCCACATAATCGTGATACCGATCCGAGCCGCCGACACTTCCTCCAGATATAGGCATGTGCTTGGTTTTACTAGCAGGGTAAGGTCCATGACCCATCGCTGATAATTGTTTAGCAACGCTATTGACGATCGTCTCTGCCATTCTACGATACCCTGTTAATTTCCCACCCGCGATCGTAATGAGTCCAGAAGTAGAATGGAACGTCTCATCCTTGCGAGATATCTGTGAAGGATCCTTACCCTCTTGATGAATTAATGGGCGCAAACCCGTCCAGCTTGATTCCACATCATCCGCTGTTAGATGTAATTGTGGGAACATGCTATTCACAGCTTGCAGTAAGTAACCCCGATCTTGATCGGTCATTCGCGGGTGTGCGATATCACCTGTATAATCTGTATCTGTTGTTCCCACATACGTCTTCCCATTCCTAGGAATCGCAAAGATCATTCGTCCGTCCGTCGTATCGAAATAGACAGAGTGCTGTAACGGAAACCGTTTATCGTCAATGACGAGATGGATTCCTTTAGTCAGATGTAATGTTTTACCTTCTTTCGATTGATCCTTCTCACGCAGTGTATCTACCCACGGGCCGGTCGCATTGATCACTTTTCGAGCATATATGGCATACACTTCTCCAGTTAGCTGATCCACGGTCTCCACACCGATGATTTGATTATTGCTGTATATAAATTTGTCTGCCTTGGTGTAATTAACAGCTCGCGCGCCATAATAAACTGCTTGCTTCAGTACTTCTAGCGTTAATCTAGCATCATCTGTGCGATACTCCACATAAAGTCCAGCGCCCTTCAGCCCTTCCTTCTTCAGAATCGGTAGCTTGGATAACGTTTCCTGTACATTCAGCATTCGTCTTCGCTCTTTCTTCTTCACACCAGCCAGAAAGTCATACACACGCAAACCCATTGAAGTGGAAAACTTACCAAATGTACCATCGACATAAATAGGCAGAATCATCCATTCCGGTGTGGTTACATGCGGTCCATTCTCATACACGATGGCACGTTCTTTGCCTACTTCTGCAACCATGGCCACTTCGAATTGCTTCAGATAGCGTAATCCGCCATGTACCAATTTTGTTGATCGACTGGATGTGCCTGCTGCAAAATCTTGCATTTCGATTAACGCAGTTTGGATCCCCCGAGTCTGTGCATCGAGCGCAATTCCCGCTCCGGTAATTCCACCGCCAATGACCAGAAGATCATATTCTACCTGCTCCATTTCCTGCAAATGTTTGCTGCGATCTGAACCTGAGAATGTATGCTGCATGTTTCTTCCTCCTCGTAAATCATAACTTTGTGTCTAACCTCTAACTAACTTTTCATTGACAATAAAATAAAAAAACCATCAACATACCTATATGCTCTTAAGCAAGAACATGCAGGGTCGTTGTGGTTTCTCCGATTCTCCAAACCGTTATTAACTTATCCATAGCATAGCATAAATCATGTTTATTTAAAACCTTATTTATAGGCTCAGTTCTGCTTAATTGTTCATTCATGGCGGTGACGGTAACGTCATAATGGGTTTCTTAGACACCTGTGGCACTTTCAATCCTATACCCTCTGAACTGAACTGAAGTTAAATCAGTGTCGTACTTACAACTATTTAAGCGTCATCAGCTTTTGATTAAGAATTAAGAT
>JBBDTA010000047.1:0-7838 GCA_040904605.1 Paenibacillaceae bacterium | reverse complement strand
GGGTTCTTCTTGGATGGACGTTAGTGACCTTCGCTATCGGATCTAGATTCTATAATTGGAGAGCCGAGGTTAGGTGAATTCAAAGGTTATTGGGTCAAAATATGGATGTGTCCACCGACAGGGGGGCACATTCTTTGTTTGAGAGAGTGATTATTCCCGTGGTATAGATTGATAGACTAAGGTATGATTAATCTCAAGAAATAATTGTTGCAGCAATGGAACTTTTTATGAGAACACTACGTCTAATGTGTAGCTTGGAGAGATAGGGGCGTGAGGGTCAATGAAGCTGTTAGAAAGAATCAAGTTAAAGAGAGATTCTGAACCACAGCAAGCTAGTAAAGCTTATAAAACTGATGAAGTTATTCTCGACCCAGATACCCCTCTGCTGCGTGTGCGTGGAGTGGAGAAATCGTTTCAGGTTGGTCATCAGAAGCTGCATGTCCTCAAGGGTATACATATGGAACTGCATCCGAACAAGCTCATTATGCTTCGTGGTCGCTCCGGTTCGGGTAAGACTACATTGTTGAATATGCTAGGTGGATTGGATGTGCCTGATCAAGGCGAAATTATATTCATGAATGACCGATTACATACGCTTAATGATGATGAACGGACACAGATTCGCCGTAAGCGTATCGGGTTTATTTTTCAAGCTTATGCATTAATGCCACTCTTATCTGCTTTTGAGAATGTAGAGCTGGCTCTAAGAATGGCCGATTATCCGAGGCAGCTCTGGAAGGATAGAGTTACGGAATGTATGGAGCTGGTTGGACTTGGCAAACGAATGCATCATCGACCCTATGAGCTATCTGGAGGCGAGCAGCAGCGGGTAGCTATTGCCAAGGCTATTGCTCACCGTCCCGTTCTATTGTTAGCGGATGAGCCGACAGCAGAGCTTGATTCGCAGATGGGCGCTCATATTATGGCTGTATTCAAGGAAATTGTCGCCAAAGAGAAATTAACAATTTGTATGACCACACACGATCCAACGATTCTGGAGGTAGCTGATCATGTCTACGAGATGGTTGATGGCAAATTCGCCAATGCATAAATGGATGCGCCGTACTGCAACAGTATGTTTAAGTATCATTATGGCTGCTTCTGTAACGGGCTGTGCCTTGCTTCCTGACGAAGATAAAGAGGAGCAGCTTCCGACCATTGCCCCACCAAAGCTATCACAGAAGCCTGTATACGAGGTGACAACGGACACCCTCATTACACGTGTGCGTGGTATCGGCCAGCTTAGATCTGAACAGCAGGAGCAATTATTTTTCGTGGATGAAGGTAAGCGGGTTAAGGAGGTTTATGTCAAGGCGGGAGACAGCGTCACTGAAGGAGAATTGCTCGCCGCGTTAGATGTCTCTGATATGGAACGAGATCTGAGACAGCGGAAGCTTCGCTTCCGTAGTAATGAGCTAGCGATGATACAGACATTGCGTAATGCAGATGAGATGGAGCCAGAAGCGTTGGAGCAAGCGAAGATTGACTTCGAATTAGCAAGAACAGAGCTTGTAGATTTGGAAGAAAAAATTGCAGCAGCTCGTATTTATGCTTCGTTCTCAGGGACAGTCGTATCGGTGAATATTGCCAAAGGTGATGCTGTTACGGCTTATAAATCTGTAATCACTATGGCTGATCTTAGTCAATTAGTCGTATCGGCAACAATAAGCAAAGAGGATCTCAAAAGTGTAGCTCCTGGGATGGATGCCGTGGTTACTATTAATGCAGCGGGTGACTTCAATGGAAGGGTCAGTCAATTGCCAGTTTCCAGTACGACTACCAATCAAGATCCATATGCACCACCGAAGGAAACATTAGATCAATTTCTGCTCGTTGATATTGAGCCATTCCCCAAGGGCGTTAGCTTAGGGACGCCTCTTAGTATCATTGTCGTTACGAATAAGAAAGAGAATGCTACGGTAATTCCTTCCGCTGCGCTTCGTACGTATTCAGGACGGAATTATGTACAGGTTGTCGATGACAATGGTACCAAACGCGAAGTGGATGTGGAGGTTGGACAGCAAACATCAACCTTAGTCGAAATCATAAAAGGACTTTCCCCTGGACAGAAAGTAGTGGGTAAATAATGGGTATACCACTATTACGATTTCTGTACCGCAAGATGTGGAATACCCGTTGGTTGACGCTCAGCACACTTCTCGGATTGATCGTCGCGGTGTCCTTTACAACAAGTATTCCAATGTATGCAGATGGTGCTCTGAAGCGGGTCGTTGCCAAATCTCTTGCAGAGAAAAACGACGGCTTACCTGCCGGCTCGTTAATGATTCGTTACCAAGCTCCTGGTAATGCCCGGGCTGACCTTGAGCAATTAAACAATGTTAACCACTACATTGAAGAAGAGCTTCCTGTAGAAATTGGCTATCCTGCACCTTCTTATGTTAGAACATATTCAATTCGAAGCTCGAGCTTATCTGTAGTAGATGTGAACAAAACCGATTCTAGTAAGAAGCGTCAGATGGCCATCGCCTCCATGAAAGGCTTGGTAGATCGAATTGAGCTCTCCAATGGAACAGTTTACAGAGAGCAAGCTAGTGGTGATCTCATAGAAGTCATCGTTCATGATGAGTCACTTCTGCGTAATAACCTCCGGGTAGGAGATGAATTTTACTATGGAATTAGTTCAGCACCAGGCGTAAAACCATTGCATATTCGAATCGTAGGTTCATTCCTTCCGAAGAATGATACAGATCCTTATTGGTATCAAGGCTTTGAGGGGATGATGAATAGCTTATTCATTAGTGACCAGACATTCGAGAAAGACTTGTTAACGGCGAAGAAAATCCCACTGAATTTAGCTAATTGGTATTACGCGTTTGATCTAAGAGAGATTCAGACTAGCCAACTCGGTTCAATGTCTAATACGTTAGATCAGCTTGATAATACAGTGTTTCAATTCATGAATGATACTCGTGTCGATATCTCATTCCTCGAGATGCTCGATGAGTTTAAAAGCCAAAGTGTACAATTACAGACGCTATTGTTCACGCTAGCTGCTCCCATGATAGCTATGGTATTCTACTATATCGGTATGAATTCTCGACAAGCATTAGAACGCCAGCGCAATGATATCGCTGTATTGCGAAGTCGTGGAGGTAGTAATCGACAGATTATCTGGATATTCACTTTAGAAGGACTTATTCTAGGTGGAGTGGCTTTAATCCTGGGTCCAATGTTTGGCTGGTATATGGCCAAAAGCATTGGATCATCGAATGGTTTCTTGACCTTTGTCGATCGTCAATCCATTCCGGTTGATGTATCTCTGTTAACGATTGGCTACGGATTTGTAGCGGTGCTCATCGCACTAATCTTTACGGTTATTCCAGCTATTATCTTCGCGCGGACGACGATTGTTGGACTTAAAGTACAGATGGCGCGTGCGGATCGTAAGCCTTTCTGGCAGCGGTGGTTTATTGATATACTCATGCTAGGACTTGTAGGATATGGCTGGTACCTATTCACAGAACGACAATTTATTTCCTTGAAGACAGGCGTTTCTGCAGACCAATTACAGGTTCAGCCCTTACTATTCTTTGTTCCAGCACTAGCTATAGCATCATTAGGATTATTCTTCTTAAGAATTTTCCCTTGGTTACTGAGACTGTTTACTTGGTTAGGTAGAAAATTCCTGCCAGTTCCACTCTTCTTAACACTCACACAGCTATCACGCTCATCGAAGGCTTATTATCCACTGATGCTCCTCCTCATCCTCACCATTGGATTAGGGGTGTATAACTCTTCAGCGGCTCGAACGATCGATCTGAACTCACGAGAGCGCACGCTGTACCAGTTCGGTACAGACGTATCTATGAGTGCCGTTTGGGAAGCGTTCGCTGATGCACTTCCGACTGACCCGGGTAACGGGCAAGACGAAGAGGAACCCGGTGGAGAGCAACCGGGGGGCGAACAGCCAGGTGGTCAACAACCGGGCGGTCAACAGCCCGGTGGAGAGAATCTCTTCCCAACCCAGAAGATGATCTATGTGGAGCCTCCATTCGAGGTATTCCGTGAGCTAGATGGCGTTGTTGCCGCAGCACGTGTACTCAATACACGAGGGAATGTAGTTGTGGCGGGTCGAACAACGGGCAAGGGTAATGTGATGGGTATCGATAATGTCGATTTTGCCGAGGTAGCTTGGTTTCGAGATGACTTATATGATTTTCACCCTTATGCTTACTTGAATTTACTAGGCTCATACGAGCAAGCGGCTCTGATCCCAACCAAATTCGCTGAGAAGCATCACCTTAAGCCAGGTGATGTGATTACAATCGCAATTGAACAGAAGGCTCTGGAATTTGTTGTTGTAGGAACACTGCCTTACTGGCCATCGCAGTATCCAGATGATACACCGTTCTTTATTACGAATTTAGATTATATATATGATCAGATACCTATGCTGCCTTATGATGTCTGGCTTAAGATGGAGGATGGAGCATTAACAACACCTCTGATCGAGAAGCTGCAGGGGCAGGACATTGATTTGAATTGGGTCAAGGATGTTCGTAATGAATTAGTTGTACAGAGCAAGCATCCAGCTAGAGGCGGGGTCTTCGGCATCCTTAGTCTAGGATTCTTAATTTCGGTTCTTATCTCTTTCATTGGTTATATTCTTTATTGGTTTTTTAATCTATCTAGTAGAGTTGTCCAATTCGGCATTCTGAGAGCTATGGGCCTATCACGGAAGCAATTATCCGGCATGCTATTATTGGAGCAAGGCTTCACTGCAGGGCTATCGATTGTATTAGGGATTGGCATAGGGAAGCTAACAAGCTACATCTTCCTCCCTTTCTTGCAGACCGCAGACAACGTCACCACACAGGTTCCACCGTTCCGTATCGTGTTCGATTCCAAGGACACGTTGCAGATATATGCTGTCGTCTTAGTTATGATGGCGGCGGGCGCGACCATGCTATTCCTGCATATCCGCCGTTTACGTGTGCATCAAGCTGTGAAGCTCGGAGAGGAGCGATGATGCAATGATTCAATGCGAAGGCTTAGTGAAAATTTACAAGACAGACGAAATCGAAGTAGTTGCCCTGCAAGGCTTGAATATGAGTGTAGGCAAAGGTGAGATGATGGCGATCATTGGCAACAGTGGCAGCGGGAAATCAACCTTAATGAATATACTCGGAGGGTTGGATCGTCCTTCAGCGGGTCAGGTGAGGGTCGGTGATTGGGATCTACTCAAGATCAGTGATGAACAGCTGGTGGAATACAAAAGAAAGACTGTAGGCTTCATCTGGCAGAATAATGCCAGGAATCTGTTGCCCTACCTGACTGCGCTTGAGAATGTAGAAATGCCAATGATGCTAAGCTCTAATTATGATCGCCCCTATGCTAAGCAGCTATTAGAGTGGGTAGGGCTGAAGGATCGGATGTTTAACAAGCTTCAGCAGCTGTCAGGTGGTGAGCAGCAACGTGTTGCCATTGCGATTTCTTTAGCCAATCGTCCATCGCTTCTCTTAGCAGATGAACCTACGGGTTCAGTCGATTCTCAGACTTCAGATATGATCATGGACATATTCCGTAGACTGAGCATAGAGCTTGGTGTTACTGTCGTCATTGTTACCCATGATTTATCATTGGCAGGCAAGGTAGACCGAGTAGTTGCAATTCGCGACGGTCTAACGAGCTCGGAATTTATTAAGAGAAATCCGAATCTCGAGCATGCGAGCGCTGAACTGATATCAAGAAATCAAACTGTGCATGATGTTCACGAGGAATATGTTGTTGTTGACCGAGTGGGTAGACTTCAGGTTCCGAAGAAGCTTCTAGATGCATTGCAGATCAGTAATAAAGTGTCATTAGAATTTGATGGCGACAAAATTTTAATTAAACCACCTAAAATGCTGGAGGGAAAACCAAAATGAGTAAACAAAAAAGATGGACTCAGCTAATCGCGGTATCAATGATTATGATGATGTTAGTGCCTCTGCTTGTAGCATGTGGAAGTAAAGATGCGGAGGAAGGAGATCAAGAAAGAGTATTAAGAATTGCTACTAGTATGGGCTATGGTCCGGATGATGATTATCTTCGCCAACAATTTACGGATATATACGAATTTACACATCCGAATATTACAATTGAATTTATATCCACTTTTGATGAAAGCCAGCGTTATCAACGCATGAGTAGTAAGATGGTATCTCCTGATGCCGAGCAACCGAAGCAACCGCTAGAGGTCCTGAAGGAGGAAATGAATGGGACGAATCCACCAGATGTCGTAATCATGGATTTTGAACACCTTGCCGATTTAATCCGTGAGAACTTGTTAACGAGCCTAGATACGCTTATGCAGAAGGACAAAATGAACGTCGAAGAATTTGTCCCGGCGGTAGTAGAGGGTATAAAGGAACAGAGTGAGGATGGCAGATTGTATGCATTGGCACCAATGTTCACTGCAAGTGCAATGATCTTTAATAAAAAGCTATTCACAGATGCTGGTTTAGCCTTCCCTACGGATGATATGACATGGGAGGCGGCGTTCCAGACTGCTCGTGAAATTTCCAAGGGTGAGGGTAAGGATCGTATTTATGGGTTAACCTTTAATAGCTACCGGTACAGTGATCCATTCTATGATTTGAGCGTGTATACAGCTCCCCTAGAGCTACAGATGTATGATGACAAAGGGGAGAAGATGAGTGTAGACACCGAAGAATGGAGAAAAGCTTGGCAAACGTTCTACGATCTGAAAAAGGAGAAAATTTTCCCTGAACAACCAAACTACGATGAACCACAAATCGAGCCACAGGGCCAATTCGACTATCATTCCCTTCTGTCTGGGAAAGTCGCGATGAGTATCATTAACTACTATGATATCGGTGAAGTCATTAATACGAACCGGAATGCCGCTAACATTGAGAACTTTGAACCTATCGATTGGGATGTCGTTTCTGTACCTACTCATCCAGAAGCGCCAGGTGTTGGTGGTCAAGTCTGGTTGAATGGCCTAATGGGGGTAAGTTCTACCGCACAGAATCCTAAAGATGCTTGGGATTTTATTAGCTTCATCATGAGTGAGGATTGGGCAAAGCTGAAATCTAAGAGTGTATCTCAATTCGTTACTTGGAAAAAGTATAATCAAACCCGAGATGGTCTTGAATATAATCTAGATGCTTTCTTCAAGAACACACCAGTGAAGAATAATATGTACAACAACACATTGTATATCGAGAAGCCAGATATCTGGCAGGTACAGAATATTGGACAGATGAAGTTTAACGAAGTTATTAGGGATGAGAAGACGGTATCCGAGGCGTTGAAGGAATGGCAAACCGAAGGCGATGCTATGCTGAAGAAGCTCATGGAGAATAATGGGCGTCTAGATCAGAATGATGGTGGTATGGGAGTTTTTTCGGATGAGAAGAGAAAGCTGATGGAGGCTGCCGGTGAAACCGTTATTGAAGCCGAAGAAGTCGAAGCGGTGAAAGCAGTTGAAGTAGTTGAGTAAGCAGTAAGGTGAAATTAGGAAGCTGTTGCTCAGTTGATTCATACTGGGCAACAGATCTTCTATTGTCGCAGATAAGGAATATGAGTAAATACCTATTCATCTTGGTTATTCTATAGCGTATAGAATTGACTGTGATGGAGTGAATCAAGATGAATTGGATTTATTGGGGTCGATTGTACGATAGTAAATTCCAGGCAGGATGCTTAGCCAGACGGATGTCAGAGGATTGGTGGGTGTATGGCTATGAATGCCCGCAGGAAGTAGAAATTTTCCAATCTAAGAAGGGCAAGTATGGTGTTAAATTTATTCCGAATATACCTTGACTTCCGATCTTCATTTGTTGTATAGTTATTTCTGTTGCTCAAAGTTT
>JBBDTA010000046.1:0-8136 GCA_040904605.1 Paenibacillaceae bacterium | reverse complement strand
GTCATATAAGCAAAGAAGAACATCTGACTTAGAATGCTGAACATAAATCCAGCCAAAATCATGGACAATACATTATATCCAAACTCCATCACATTCCATTGAAACAATTCTCCATCCATTGAGGCCAGAATTAATCCGACGCCAACTGCAGCAGCTGCCCCAATTAGAAGCGTCGACCAGAACATGATAACCCAATTTCTTATCGTCACTAGAATCTCTCCCCGACTTCATCACTTTGGTGATTACCCCCAATATTGTAACAGATTCGATACCTTCCTCCAAACATATTTGGTGACAAAATACGCATAATACAGACAACACCGTGTTCATTATGAGGGGGCTTGACCACATTGATCTTACACAAACTGTATCGAATAGTACCCATCACTTGTGCCATCCTGTTACTAACTGCCTGCGGGTCCGGTAGTCAATCTGGAGGGATGCAGAATTATAAAGATACTAAATCCATGGTGATTGATATCCTTGAGTCTGAGGAAGCCAAGAAAGTGATCCAGAAGGCTTCAGAGGAAGGCTCCGGAGGAGGTGGGGGAGGCATCAAGATGCTGAGTACACCTGAGGGGAAACAGATTCAAATAGCTGTTAAGGATGTGCTGACAGATCCCAGTTACCCAAAGCATCTCGAGAAGATGATGACCGATCCTAAATTTGCTGGTGAATTCGCCAAAGCGGTATCTAAGGACAACAAGCAGCTGCATAAGGACCTCATGAAGGATCCCGAATACCAGACGATGCTGGTTGAGGTCATGAAAAATCCCGAATTCGAGAAAATATTATTAGAAACGTTAAAAGGTACAGCCTACCGTAAACAGGCCATGATGGTGTTTCAAGAGTCGTTGCAAAATCCATTATTTAAGGTTGAACTCATGGCACTTATGAAGAAAGTAATGGAGGAAGAAGCTAAACCGAAGAAAAAAGAAGAAGGGCAATGATTGAAGCTTGCGGTAGTGGGGGCACCCTCACAACCGCAGGCTTCAATCATATCCTTCAACTTATTGAACAAGCTCTAGGCGTTGAATTTGGTAATAATCTGATCAGCCATCTGCAGATAGATCTGCCCTGTTGCTGATTGTTCCTTATATACCGATGGTGCATAATCAGCTTCAGACGGATGATTATCAGGGGCACCCAGCGGAATCTGTGCAATCAATTCAGTATGGAGCTCCTCTGCGAGCTTAGCTCCACCTCCACGGCCAAAGACATAATCCTTATGACCGCATTCCGAGCATTCATAATAGGACATATTCTCCACCACACCTAAGATCTCATGATTCGTATGTATCGCCATCGCTCCCGCACGAGCAGCTACGAAGGATGCAGTTGCATGAGGAGTGGTGACTAATACCTCTTTGCTATTCGGAATCATTTGGTGAATATCCAAGGCTACATCACCAGTACCTGGAGGTAGATCCAATAGCATATAATCGATCTCGCCCCAACTCACTTCATTGAAGAAGTTTTTGAGCATCTTCCCGAGCATAGGTCCACGCCAGATGACAGGAGCATTATCTTGGACGAAGAACCCCATGGATATGACCTTCACACCGAACTTACTTGATGGTATGAGTCGCTCCTCTACTAGCGCTGGTTGTTCTTCAATACCCATCATATCTGGAATACTAAATCCGTATATGTCACAATCCATAATACCCACTTTCTTACCTCTACGAGCTAAAGCTACAGCCAGATTAACGGTTACCGTTGATTTTCCAACGCCACCTTTTCCACTTGCTACGGCAATGAAATGGGTTTGTGATTCCAGAGACAACAAGGCAGGCGTGCCCTGACTTTGCTGTTTAAGCTCTTCCTGTCGGCGCTGCTGCATCTCATCTAATCCTGATTCCTTAGGGAGCTCACGAAACCGTAAATGGCACTCCTCGATGCCAAGTGGCTTCAAAGCTTCTTCTACCTGATTCCTGATCGTAGCCTGAATGTCATCATTCAAGAGTGACAACATCAATGTCATATTCACTTTCTTATCCTTGACTAAGATATCTCGTATTTGTTTATACTCTACTAAGCTCTTATTCAGTTGCGGATCACGTAATTGACCTAGCGCCTCAAGAACCTGCTCTTTCGTTATCATGATATAACACCCCATCATCTGTATTTGCTCTCAACAGAATCAATTTCGATTCATGAGATTACATTATACCATGACATTTATGGGGTTCCAATTTGTTCGCCAGAATTATACCGAAGTATTCCTCGATAAATCGATGCCGCCAGTTTATTCTGATAAAATTCGTCGGATAGTAACTGTGCTTCCTCCGGATTGGACAGAAATCCGACTTCTACCAACGCCGTTGGAATGGGTAAAACCTTCAACAGGTATAACGTGGAGGCTGTATTCGCTTGCCGGTTCGTATTACTCATATTCAAGCGAATTTCCTCTTGAATGAAAGTAGCTAGCCGTTTACTTTCCTCACGCTTGGGATAATAGAATGTCTGTGCTCCTCTCCATCTAGCGGAAGGTACACTATTCAGATGAATCGTGATGAGAAGATCGGCTTGTCGTTTCGTCACCAGTTTCGCCCGATTGATGAGATCCTCGGTTTTCCGACGGCTAAAGCCGCTTGTTCCCGGTGAAGCCAGATCATGATCCTGCTCACGTGTCATCACCACCAATGCGCCGGCCTGCTGCAGATAGTCCCTCACATGCAGAGCAAGCTTCAGAGTAATATCCTTCTCAATGACACCACTCTCACTCTCAGCGCCACCATCCACCCCACCATGCCCCGCATCAATGGCAATTACCTTGCCAGATAGCGGCAAAGTCCAGTGCGTCCAAGTACGCGTCGAAGAGAAATCATAAGTGATAAGGGTAATGAGCAAGATAACTGTTGCCGCGCTTAACAGAATTCTATACATACCCCTGTATGAAATCCAGATAAACATTCGTTTACGCTTTCTATGCATATAAAAACCACCCCGTCCATTCGTAACAACGACTCCCTTATGGAAGTCTGCCATTACAGAATATGGGACAGGGTGGGTGAATATGCCTATTGAATGAAATCTTAGGGAACAAGCAACGCATTATTCGATTGTTCTCAGATGCCTGCTGCAGATATTAACTTCTCAGACATACCTTCGATTAAGATCTCAGCGACTTCCGGTCTAGAGAATTCCGGAGGAGGGCAGATACCATCTCGTAGCATCATACGAACCTTCGTGCCCGATAAGTGCATATGCTCCGAGGAATCATGTGGACAGGTCTTACTCGTTCCCATATTGCCACATCTCTTGCAGAAGAAGCTATGCTCGAAGAATAATGGCGTAATGCCTAACTCCTCAGCAGTAAAATTACTGAAAATTTGTTGTGCTTCGTAGGTTCCATAATAATCACCTACACCAGCATGATCGCGACCGACAATAAAGTGAGTACAACCATAATTCTTGCGAACCATTGCATGGAAGATCGCCTCACGTGGACCAGCGTATCTCATAGCAGCGGGGAACACACCTAAGAAAACACGATTTTTCGGATAATAATGTTCGAGTAGAGCTAGATAGCTGCGCATCCGAATATCAGCTGAGATATCATCTGATTTAGTTTCCCCAACTAACGGATTAAGGAATAGCGCATCAACGATCTCCATCGCACTCTTCTGAATATATTCATGAGCTCTATGAACTGGATTACGTGTTTGAAAGCCAACTACCGTTTTCCAACCATTGTTTGAGAAAATGCGTCTAGTTTCTTCAGGATCGAAGTAGAATTCCTCGAATTTAACACGTTTTGGACGATTTAATACATGGATAGCTCCACCGATGTAAGTATTCGAACGATTGAATAAATTTTTAACGCCTGGATGATCCTGATCATCGGTTTTATAAACCCTGATTGCTTCATCCTTGAAATCCACTTGATAAATACTCTCTACATCAAGAACAGCGTAGAACGTATCATCCTGCTCGCCAACTAGAGCTACCTGTTGACCTACCCAAAGCTCGCTTGCGATCTCTTCTGCTACAGGGAATGTAATTGGGATGCTCCAAACAACACCATTAGCTAATTTCATGTTGTCAACTACCGAACGATAGTCGCTCTCTGTCATAAAGCCAGTAAGTGGGGAGAACGCGCCAATTGCAATTAAATCAATATCCGAAAGGGTCCAAGCGCTAACCTTGATAGATTGTAAAGAGCGAGCTTTGTCCATCCACTTATCTCGATCACTCTCATGTACAAGGCGGTTGATCAATGTACCTCCGTGTGGTTTTATCGTTTCCATAACCGAACTCCTCACTGTATGATCTGTACTTGGGTTAATCCTATTATTTATGCAGTCCACATTCCGTCTTCTCTGAACCTGCCCAGCGACCAGCACGAGGATCTTCACCAGGCATAACCTGACGCGTGCAATAATGACAGCCAATGCTTGGGTAATTCTGATCATGCAATGGATTATAGATGATGTTGTTATTGCGAATATAATTCCATACATCTTCCGAAGTCCAAGATGCGATTGGGTTAAATTTCATTAAACCAAACTTATAGTCATACTCTACCTTCTTGGTATTGGCCCTTGTCGGTGCCTGATCTCGACGCACTCCTGTGATCCACGCATCATATTGGCCTAGTATGTGAATAAGCGGATCCACCTTACGTATGTTACAGCAGGCATTCGGCTCACGCTTCCACAGCTCATCCCCATGAGCTTCTGCTTGCTCCTCTGGAGTCAGCTTAGGCTTCACCTGGACGAATTGAATGCCATATCGCTCAGCTAGACGGTCTCTAGTCTCGTAGGTTTCTTGGAAATGAAAATCCGTGTCTAGATAGAATATATCCGTCTTTGGGCTAATCTTCTGAAGCATATCGACTAACACGACATCTTCCGCTCCGAAGCTGCAAGCCAATGTTAAGCTCGGAAACATCTCTGCTGCATAGGCTATGATAGCTTCTGGTGATTCATTCTCAAACTTTGTCGCTCCCTCAGTCGCGAGCGTTTCTTTCTCTAACAAGTTCATCTGACAAAACCTCCGAGCAGAATTCCTAGTAAATAGGTATGAATTATTAGGATTACTTTATTATAATACTTTCCATCCTATTGTCAATCCATTTTTCACTTCAATTTTCCACTGCGATTACCGATTATCTATTCTATTGGTATTCGAGGAATGTAGGCGAAGTGCATAAAAAAAACAACCTCGAGCATGAACTCGAGGCTGCTTGTACGCAAACTGTGTATTAACGTTTGGAGAATTGAGGAGCACGGCGTGCTGCTTTCAATCCATATTTCTTACGTTCCTTCATACGCGGATCACGAGTTAGAAAGCCAGCTTTCTTCAGTGAACCACGGTATTCAGGATCCACCTTAAGCAAAGCACGGGAAATTCCGTGACGAATTGCTCCAGCTTGACCGCTAGTCCCGCCACCAGCTGCGATAACCACCACATCATATTTACCAACAGTGTCAGTAAGCTTCAATGGTTGATTAACGATCAGCTTGAGTGTTTCTAGACAGAAATAATCGTTGATATCTCGTTTATTAATGATGATGCGTCCTTCACCTGGTATTAGACGTACTCTAGCTACCGAATGCTTACGACGACCTGTTCCATAATATTGAACTTGAGCCATGAATCGAAGACCTCCCTCTTATTAACCGTTAAGCTGCCAAACTGCAGGATTTTGTGCTTGGTGTGGATGATCATTGCCAGCATATACTTTCAGCTTTGTCTTCATCTTGTCACCAAGACGATTCTTAGGTAGCATACCGTAAACAGCAAATTCAATAATCCGTTCAGGACGAGTGTCACGAAGCACTCTAGCTGTTGTTACTTTCAAACCACCTGGATATTGGGAATGGCGGTAGTATTTCTTCTGATCCCATTTCTTACCTGTTAAATGTATTTGGTCTGCATTGATCACGATAACGAAATCACCAGTGTCAACATGTGGTGTGAAAGTTGTTTTGTATTTACCGCGAATGATACTAGCTACTTCACTGGACAAGCGTCCTAGTGTTTGGCCGGCTGCGTCAACGATATACCATTTGTGTTCAGTATTCGCTTCGTTAGCCATAAAGGTCGTGCGCATAAATATGCCTCCTAGTCAAATCGTTGTTCTATCATAAACTGTTCTTTGCTTAACTGGGGGCCGTGGGATAGCCATTAAGAAAGACCAATTAGTATTGTATATCATTCACAGTCAATAATCAAGAAATAAATTGTGTTATCTTCCTATGTTGTTATTCCCGAAAAAATCTTTTAAGTAGTCTTCAACAAAATCGGGGGCTGCTTTTTTCATCTGCTCTACCGTATGAAGATAACGTTGAGTAGTATTAATTTGTGCATGTCCGAGATTTTCCTGGACCTGTTGTAACGAAGCACCATGAAGTAATGCAAGTGTAGCGTTAGTGTGTCTGAGCCAATGTGGGGTCACTTTTTTACCCAATTTGCTCTGTACTCGCGCTTCTTGAATAATCCGCTCGACTTGTCGGGTAGTTAGAGGAAAAAGTCGTTGAGTCATTTTTTGACTTTCTTCTTGTTTAGAAAATAACTGGTATTCATTAATCATATTCCATAATGTATACGGTACCTTGACATCACGTTGTTTTCCTCCTTTGCCTTTCACCACGCTTAACCAAATCATTCTTTCAGATGGATCGGTATGAAAATCTCCCCAACATATCGAGGTCATTTCTGATACTCTAAGCCCTAATAATATTAGTGTTAGTCCGATAAGATAGTCGCGGATTCCTTGGGTTTTTAACTGGTTTAATAGGCTAATTACTTCACTTTTAGTTAAGTAATTATTTCTACTATTAACTGATATTTTGGGAGTCCGTATACATGTAGTTGGATTTTGTTGGAAAATAGCGATGTTCGGATTGTTCCCCCACTTGTATAAAGAACGTAATGGGGCGATCAGGCTTGCCACCGTGGCGGGAGCCTGAGGTTTGGAATTTTTGCCGAATAAGCCTTGGATCAAACTAATTTTATATACTTCAAGTTCTCTCCAGGTAACTTCTCGAAGAGATCTTAGGTTAATAAAACTTTTAAAAAGATTAATAGCCCGCTTATAATTTCTTATTGTATATTGGGAACTATCACATGTTGATAGAAACATATTTATAATTTGATCATCAGTGTAATCTCTGCTTGGCTCAACAGGATTATGAATCTTGGTATCCATGATTTGTAACTGCATGGGTAACTTTTCCTCCCTTTTTTACGAAAATATCTCCTTGCACAAGGTAGTAGATGAGCTGGTTTTGTTATTAGGTTGAAGGTTTTCGTAAAATGGCGCAAAAAGCCCCCTACTATGTAGTAAATGAAAATTATTGATTATCCAGTTCGTCGAGCTCATGAAAATCAACTTTACCCGTTATCGTCGTTGATCAATTTACGACGATAACGGGTGAGGCCCGCAAACCCCAGATATCTTCGATGTGACTATCTCTATATTGCTCAAAAAAAGGTTCATTGACAAGCCCCACAGAGTGCTTTTATTTATAATATTGTCGAACATTCATTGAAAAATGAAAGCAATTAACATTAATCCGTTTCTAAAAGTAGTTTCTTACTATATCTCGATAAATAAGCAATAAAAATGTCGAACAATTGAAGTTGTTCGACATTTTTATGCAAAAATCAAGTTAATTTTTTATTGTTTTTTTTGATTATAGTCCATTTGGGTCAATTTAACAAGATCTTTTGCGTGAACATAGTAAATTAGTCCTATTTATTAGTTCGGAAAATTTGTGATGAGTAGCTTGATAATCATTCAAACTGTATTTTTATTTGATTTCACCTCTCATATGTGCTTGATTCTAATGATTTTTTGTCGAACAACTTCAATTGTGCGTAATTTGCTTGGTTTTTATGAAGTCATTTCAGATATAGTCCAATATTCCTGGTTTACAAGAGAAAAAGGCACACCTATTGAAAAATAGGGTCGCAAAGCTATAGGGGCTACAATGTTTTCTGAAAAGAAACATTATGCCAGCCGGTTGCCGAAACAAGAAGGATAACCTCCTATTTCGGGAGGATTTTTTTTGCGCAAATAGAGGTAATTTCGAATGAAACTATTGCCGAAAGGAGGTGGTGTAATGAGCCAAACTAATGAACAATACGTTGTGTTTAATATCAATAACAGTTTATATGGAATTC
>JBBDTA010000045.1:0-8147 GCA_040904605.1 Paenibacillaceae bacterium | reverse complement strand
ATTAAGCTTTCGCGATTTAAAAGTGGAGAAATCTATTGTTTATATGAAGAGTCGATCCGTAACTGCGATGTATTCCTTGTCCAAACGTTCTCACATCCCATTAACGAGCACTTTATGGAGCTTTTGGTGATGATTGATGCAGCCAAGCGTGCATCTGCACGAACAATCACGCTGGTCGTTCCTTATTATGGGTATTCCCGTCAAGAACGCAAGGCAGCTCCACGTGAGCCAATCTCGGCCAAGTTGGTTGCTGATTTACTTACTACAGCTGGGGCTCATCGCGTAGTTACGATCGATTTGCATGCTCCAGCGATTCAGGGATTCTTCAATATCCCCGTTGATCACTTAACGGCACTTGATCTGATCAGTGACTACATTATTAAGAAGAATGTAATTAATCCGTTAGTGGTGTCCCCAGACGCGGGTCGAGCTACAACGGCTGAACGGTTAGCCAGTAACCTAGATTCCCCGTTTGCGATCATGATTAAGAAGAGACCTGCTCATAATGAGTCGGTTATTACGCATATTATCGGTGAAGTGGAGGGAATGACTCCGATTATTATTGAGGATTTGATCGATACTGGAACGACGATCGTCAATGTAGTCGAAGGACTGAAGGAAAGAGGGGCAAGGGATGTTTACATATGCGCAACCCACCCTGTATTCTCAGCTGGCGCGTTGGAGCGGCTAGATCATCCTTTTATTAAAGAGGTTGTGGTTACGGACTCCATAGCATTGCCAGATTCACATGCAGATCGCTTCAAGGTGATTTCGATGGCGCACCTATTGTCTGACGCCATTCGGATTATTGTAGAAGGTGGATCAATTAGCACCTTGTTCAAGTACGGCGGCGTTTAACAACCGCGTATTAACTTTTACCAATAGGAGGTGCCTGATATATGGGGAAGAAGCAGCTGGTAAGCCCGCCGCAGAAGCCTAAAGTCATATCGTTACGAATGGATGCCACCTTCTTTTTTGAGAGAGCTGTTCAATCCTTGGATCGCCTCCATTATGAGAAGGCATTGAAGTACTTTCGTCGAGCGGTAGAATTTGAGCCGAATAACCCCGTCAATCATTGTAATATGGCAGGAATTCTTAGTGAGCTTAGTCAATATGAGGAGTCCAACAAGGTATTAAGGCACATTATGGAGCACATTGATGACACCATGACCGAGTGCTACTTCTATATGGCTAACAACTATGCGAACATGGATGACTTTGAATCGGCAGAAATCGTGTTGGTTCAATATCTGGAGCATGACGAAGTAGGTCAGTTTATGGATGAAGCTGAAGAGATGATTGAATTGCTGAGCTTTGAGCTGGAACGACCTATTAAATTGAAGAATATCAAATGTCGCGAAGGTCTATTCGAGCATGATAAAGCGCGTACCCTACTAGAGGATGGACAATTCTCTGAAGCATCTCGTGTTCTAGAGAAGCTGGTTAAGAAGCATCCCGACCTGTTGGCTGCGCGTAACAATCTAGCGTTAGCCTTTTACTATATTGGTGAGTTTGAACGTTCTCTTGAAGAAATTCGCGAGGTATTGAATATTGATCATGGCAATCTGCATGCGTTGTGTAATCTGGCAATATTCTATCAACACTTTGGTAAGAAGGAAGAGCTTGATGGTCTCATTGACAAGCTATCTCGAACATACCCGTTCCACCAAGAGCATGTATTCAAATTAGCTACAACGATGGGTATTCTCCAAGAGCATGGGACAGCATTACGCCACTTCCGTCGACTACTGAAGAGCGGAGAAGGTGAGCAGGATCCTTGCTTGTATCATTATACAGCTGTTGCCGCATATAATACGTGTCATCTAGAAGAAGCCAAAAGCTTATGGCGTAAGGCGGGCAAGTTGGATCCGGAATCGGAAATTCCGAGATTTTACTTAAGTGAGCTTGCGCATGCGGAACAGGGCAAGAAGCCGTTGCCGCTTAGTTATCATTATCATCTGCCCTTCGAGGATCAGATTCGTATGCCAGACAGAACGTCCAATGGTCAAGGTGAACAGCTAGATCGAAATCCTCTAGTTCGATCCTCCTTCTTCTGGGCTCTGAAGCATGGCGATTTCGAAACCAAATTGCACGTGCTTCAAGCGTTCGGCAAGGTGAAGGACCGCGAGGCTGAGCATGCACTATTGCAATTTCTACTTGAGCCTAATGAAGATGAATACTTGAAGAAGGTGGCCATATTCGTTCTTCGCACCATGGGTACAGATGAGCCTATCCATGCACTGATGGAGGGCAAACACATACAGGTGGATCCTTCGCGAATTGCTCCAAACTTGCCGCTATGGGAGGAGAAATGGCAGAAGGTGATGGAAACGGCCATGCGTACGATGGACAAAAGATATGATATGATCCAGCAGCATGATCTGCAGACGCTGTGGGTAGAATTCCTCACACGCTCGTATCCATCCATACCGAATGTGGGCAAGGTGGAAGCCTGGTCTGCAGCCTTGGAATACTTGACGGCTAAGATGCATCGTCGTGAAATTTCCTATAAGGAAGTATCCATACGTTATGGGGTTTCTGTACAGACTATTAGCAAGCATGTGAAGACCATTGATCTTGCTTGCGGGCTCAGGGAGAAAATGGAAGCTATCTTCCCGAGGTTTAATGGGAAGCTTTAAGCTACCCTGATAATTATCACACACATTGAGGAAGGAAGAGATTATATGTACCAATCGATAGTAATAGGAACCGGACCAGCTGGACTGACAGCGGCGATCTACCTCGCGCGTGCTAATCTCAAACCGCTCATTATTGAAGGACCAGAACCAGGTGGTCAATTAACAACAACAACGGAAGTAGAGAATTTCCCTGGATTCCCTGAAGGTATTATGGGACCAGAGCTCATGGACAATATGCGCAAGCAGGCGGAGCGTTTCGGTGCTGAATTCCGCACAGGCTGGGTTAATTCAATTGATTTGTCGGAACGCCCCTTCAAGCTGCAAGTCGAAGGACATGGTGAGCTAGTAGCACAATCCATTATCATTTCTACAGGAGCCTCTGCGAAGCTGTTAGGTATTCCTAATGAGAAGGAGAGCTTGGGCCGTGGTGTTAGCACCTGTGCAACCTGTGATGGATTTTTCTTCCGAGGCAAGAAAATCATCATAGTCGGCGGTGGAGATTCGGCAATGGAAGAAGCTAATTTCTTAACTCGGTTTGCTACTGAGGTTCATGTTGTTCATCGCCGATCCGAGTTACGAGCATCCAAAATTATGCAAGACCGTGCCCGTGAGAATAACAAGATCACTTGGGGTCTTGGTCAATTACCTGTTGAGGTCGTTTCCGGTGAGAAGGGTGTTACTGGGTTGAAGGTGAAGAACACCGAAACAGGCACCGAACGGATCATTGAAACGGATGGAATTTTCGTTGCTATCGGCCACACTCCGAATACGGGGTTCTTAAAGGGCCAGCTTGTAACCGACGAAATTGGGTATCTCGTTGTGAAACCTGGTACTTCGGAGACGAATGTTGCTGGTGTGTTCGCTTGCGGTGATGTTCAGGATCACAAGTATCGTCAAGCGATTACAGCTGCAGGAAGCGGATGTATGGCCGCATTAGATTGCGAGAAATTCTTAGAAGGCAATATGGTGCATGACTGGAGCGTCTCGCTATAGTACGTTGAACCAGCCTTCTTGAACGGTTTTCGTTTAATTTCAATTCGAGGTGAACTATGTCAGAGCAAATTTATATCGGTGTCGACTTGGGAGGCACAACGATAAAAACTGGGATATGCGACCAAGATGGTCAATTGTTGCAGGTTATCGAAACACCTACGCAAACTGAATTAGGTACGGAAGCGGTATTGAACAATATTGCAGCGAGCACACGCCTTGTTATCGAGGATTCCGCTTATTCGTGGGATCAGGTAATGGGTATTGGAGCTGGTATTCCGGGGTTTATGGATTTTGATGATGGGTTTATGCATTTCTCCCCGAATTTGCCACTAACCAATGTGCCGATTAAGAATATTCTAGAAGAGAAGCTAGGGAAGACGGTCGTCATTAATAATGATGCGAACGTAGCGGCACTTGGTGAAGCTTGGAGCGGAGCGGGTAAGGGTGTTAAGATCATCGTTTGTTACACATTAGGTACGGGTGTAGGTGGAGGAATTATCATCAACGGCAATATTCTACAGGGCTCATCTGGAATGGGTGGGGAGCTGGGACATATGGCTATTGTTCCTGATCTAGAAGCGATTCAATGCGGTTGCGGTCAAATGGGCTGTCTGGAGACGGTTACCTCAGCTACTGGTATTATACGTATGGCTAATGATGCTGTGAAGCGCGGAGATCGAACGATGCTAGTCGATGTACTGCACATCACAGCCAAGGATGTGTTCGACGCAGCGAAGGCAGGCGATGAAACCGCAGATCGTATTGTGAAGCGTGCAGCCTTCTATCTAGGCAAGTCCATGGCAGCCATCTCAGTCGTCGTTAATCCGAACCGATTCGTCATCGGTGGTGGCGTTTCGAATGCGGGAGATATTCTATTAAAGCCTGTACATGAGGTTTTTGAGAAGTATGCACCAACCAAGGCGCAAGAGAATGTTGATATTGTGTTAGCGAGGCTAGGTAACAATGCTGGTGTTATTGGAGCAGCTGGCTTGTGTTTGCGTTAAAGAGGAAGGGAAGGAACCTGAGATGACAGAAGAGGCACGTATCGCGGAGCTCGTCATTATTACCGGAATGTCGGGAGCGGGAAAAACGATTGCAGTGCAGAGTCTTGAAGATCTCGGGTTTTTCTGCGTCGATAATCTACCACCGGCTTTGATCCCGAAATTCGCCGAATTAATTGAACAATCAAGCGGGAAGATAGGGAAGGTAGCACTGGTTATCGATCTGAGAGGCCGCGAGTTCTTCACATCATTATCGGAATCCCTTAGTTTTCTAAAGGACAATCACACGATTAATTATGAAATTCTGTTCCTTGAATCGAAGGATAGTGTACTTGTGCAACGTTACAAGGAGAGCCGACGGCGACATCCTCTAGCACCTGAAGGCTTACCTCTCGAAGGTATCGAACTGGAGCGTAAGCTGCTAGAAGAATTGAAAGGCTTGGCTACACAGGTTATCGACACGAGTGATATTAAACCTAACAAGCTCAAGGAATTGATCATCTCTAGATTTAATAACCGACAAACAAGAGGAATCACAGTCAATGTAACCTCCTTCGGCTTTAAATACGGAGTGCCGATCGATGCAGATCTGATATTCGATGTAAGATTTCTGCCTAATCCCCATTATATCGAGCATCTTCGTCCTCGCACAGGGAGGGATGAAGAGGTTTATGATTACGTGATGAAATGGTCGGAGACTCAAGTTTTCCTAACCAAGCTGCTGGACATGCTGAATTTTCTGATCCCGCAGTATAGTAAGGAAGGAAAGAGTCAGGTTGTTATCGGAATAGGCTGTACCGGTGGCAAGCACCGTTCTGTGGCGATAGCAGAATTTCTAGGCAAGAGACTGGTGACGGGGGAGTCTGAAGCTGTAAGAGTCAGCCATCGGGACGCAGACCGCGACCGGGGATGAGAGCTATAGGTAAGGGGATGAACGGATGAAATTAGATACAGGGGTAAACCACTTCCCCCGTATTGTAGTGATCGGAGGAGGAACAGGACTCTCGGTCATGCTGCGTGGACTTAAGCAGATGCCTCTGGATATTACGGCTATCGTTACAGTAGCTGATGATGGAGGAAGCTCAGGAATTCTAAGATCCGAATTGAACATCCCTCCTCCTGGTGACATTCGCAATGTGTTGGTCGCGTTGGCAGATGTGGAGCCGATGCTGGAGAAGGTGTTGGAATATCGATTTCGCATAGGCAATGGATTAGCAGGTCATACTTTGGGCAATCTGATTCTAGCCGCAATGAAAGATATAACTGGTGACTTTGTCACTGGAGTGAAGGAATTAAGCAAGGTGCTTGCTGTTAGGGGTAGAGTGCTGCCTGCATCCGGTCAAGCAATCGTGCTCAAGGCGGAGCTGGACAATGGTGAGATCATCGTAGGCGAATCACAGATTCCGAAGGCCAAGCATCCAATCAAGCGTGTATTCCTTGAGCCAGCGAATGCAACGCCGCTCGAGGAGGCCTTGGAGGCACTTCGTGAGGCGGATGCCATATTGGTTGGACCAGGCAGCTTATTTACGAGTATTCTACCCAATCTGCTTGTTCCTAAGATGGCCGAGACGATTCAACAGTCAGCTGCACTCAAGATGTATGTATGTAATGTGATGACCCAGCCAGGTGAGACGGATCATTACAGCGTAAGTGACCACTTACAAGCGATTGAGAATCATGTCGGATGTCGGCTTTTCGATTATGTCATTGTCAATAATGGTGACATTCCTGAAGATGTTATAGAACGTTATGCTGAACAAGGCGCGACAACGGTTAGACTAGATTTGGATAAGGTTTCTGAGCTTGGCTATCAGGTTATTGCTGATAAGCTGGTATTATTCCGAACTTATTTACGCCATGACGCTGACAGACTAAGCGGACATATCAACCGATTGGTGAAAGACTGGCTAAGCGAAGGGAGGTGAAGCGGTATGTCATTCGCAGCCCAAACGAAGAAAGAACTAACCCTAATTGAAGCAAATCCCTGCTGTGAGAAGGCAGAACTGTCCGCACTGATCAGGATGAATGGGACGGTTCAGCTATCGCGGCAGCGTATGATGCTGGATATCTCCACGGAGAATGCAGCAATTGCTAGGCGGATTTATACATTGATCAAAAAACAATATCAGATTCACGTTGAACTTCTTGTCCGCAAAAAAATGCGACTAAAGAAGAACAACGTGTACATTGTTCGGATTCCAGACGGTGTTCAATCGCTCCTGTCCGATCTGCATATTGTCTCAGAGGGCTTTCAATTCACACCGGGGATTAAACCCGACATTGTGAAGAATGCTTGCTGTCGTAGAGCCTACCTAAGAGGTGCCTTTCTAGCTGGAGGCTCAGTGAATAACCCTGAAGGCTCTTCGTACCATCTCGAGATCGCCTCAATGTATGAGGAGCATTGCAAAGCGTTATGTACATTGGCTAACAAATTCGGCTTAAACGCTCGTTGTATTGAACGTAAGAAAGGCTTTGTGCTCTATATTAAGGAAGGCGAGAAAATCATTGAATTCCTGAGCGTTATCGGCGCTCATCAAGCATTGTTCAAGTTTGAGGATGTTCGTATTATGCGGGATATGCGGAATTCGGTTAACCGAATTGTGAATTGTGAAACAGCTAATCTGAATAAAACCATTGGAGCCGCGGTGCGACAAATTGAGAATATACGATTGTTAGAAAGAGAAGTTGGGCTTCATAATCTACCTGATCGACTTCGCGAGGTAGCAGAAGTAAGGATTCAGCATCCAGATATGAATCTAACTGAGGTAGGCGAGATGCTTCGGGGTAAGGTTAGTAAATCGGGTGTAAACCATAGATTAAGGAAAATCGATGAAATGGCAGAAAAAATCCGAGAACAGCGGTAGTGTGTTTAGTGAAATAATGGTATAATGAGAGTCAAAAAGTGTTATTATGGATATCAGCGTAAGCTGTTACTTTGTATGGGGGGTTTTGATGAATGGCAAGACGGCCCGTTGTCGTCAAATTAAAGACTGGTTTACATGCTAGACCTGCGGCTTTGTTCGTTCAAGAGGCTAATAAGTTTTCTTCTGAGGTTTTCGTGGAGAAGGACGATAAGAAAGTGAATGCTAAGAGTATTATGGGTATCATGAGCTTAGCAATCAGTACGAACACTGAGGTTTATATCAGTGCCGAGGGTTCCGATGCAGATCAAGCTGTGAACGCTTTAGTTGGATTAGTGAGTAAGGAAGAACTAGAGAATCAATAATCGCAAGTACATACAAGGGACCGGTCCTAATCTGGGCGGTCTCTTTTTGAACATATCAGAATTTATAATTTTTAATTTTTATCATAAATTTATTCTGATATGTCTTAGCAAACGCATCCGTCCTATAAGGACGGCGAAGCCGTTTACTCTTGCGTATTATATTGAAAAGAGGCTTTCCGCGAGTAGAAAATCTCTACTGTGGAAAGCCTCTTTGATAATGCAATGAAACTCCCCCAGCAAGCTACGGGGTATCTGTTACACCAATAGATCTTTCGAACTTCTCTTCCC
>JBBDTA010000044.1:2544-8191 GCA_040904605.1 Paenibacillaceae bacterium | reverse complement strand
GCAAGGATGTTTCCCTGCATGATCCAATCGGTACTGACAAGGAAGGTAATGAGATTACCCTTATTGATATCCTCGGATCTGATGGTGACGAGGTTGCAGACAAAGTCGAGCTGAAAATTGAGAAAAGCAAAATTTACAATAATCTAGATATATTAGATGAGCGGGAGCAAGAGGTGATTCGTGGCCGATTCGGGCTCGATCAAGGTGGAGAGGAACGCACTCAGCGGGAAATCGCGAAGGAGCTCGGTATCAGCCGGAGCTATGTGTCACGGATTGAGAAGCGGGCTTTAATGAAACTGTATCATGAATTCTATAAAGTAAAACGATAATACCGGAGAAACCCCATTGGCTATGTATAGTCTATAGGGTTTTTCTCGGTTGATTTCATTTATTCCCTTCTACTAGACGGGAGCCGCCACTCCTTCCGGAACGCTAATGGTGTCATATCTGTTCGTTTTTTGAACAAATTGATGAAATGACTGACGTTGTCGATGCCAGCTTTGAGGGCAATTTCAGCAATGGTCATATCCGAGTACTTCAACCACTCCTTAGCGAAGGTGATACGTACATTAATGATATATTCATTCGGTGTCGATCCTGTGTATTTCTTGAATTCCTTGGCGAGATGGAACTTGTTAACCGAATATTTCTCCGCCAGCTCATCCAGTGTTATTTTCTGATCAAATCGTTTTTCCATGTCGGTCATAGCCGCCTTCACATACGCTGGAACAACATACCCGGATTCGGGGAGATCGTTCGATGCCATTAGAATATCTGTTAACAGATGAACCAGAAGCTTCGAGCATAGGAGCTCGGATCGGATATCCCGATTACGCCCAATGTCAATAATTTCCCGTATCGTGGCAGGGACGGATGAGCCTTGAGGCAATGTAGCTATAGGATTACCTAGCTTAGCATATTGCTCATAATACCCGCGCGTGGTACCTCCGTTCATATGAATCCATAGGATTTCCCATAAATCTTGTTTATCTGTTGAATAATACTGATGCTCCATACAATCGATAAAGAATGCCTGATCGGGCAACAATGTGTAGGTTTTATTCTTGTACCGCAAATATCCTTTGCCTGATAGCGTGTATACCAGCAAATACGAGTTCAGATGCTCACGCTCTGTATAGTATAAAGGCTGTGTGTTGAAATATCCGGCTTCCTGTACATAGAAGTAAGATGATTTAGCGGTAGCACTTGGTGTATGAATATGTCTAATCGAATCTGTAGTCCAATCATATGAGGAATTCTCCTTGTAGCTCATGCTATATCAATTCCGCCTTTTCAAGATACTATTATTTATAAGCAAGATTATGTGATGTATTATTAATTGTAAGCCATTACAATTAAACAATAAAGCTATTATTTCATGACTATGCTTACTAAGTAACTTTGTTAGGTTGTCTTTACTTTATAAGCCAATATGCTCCACAACTTTGAGGAGGAATAGACAATGTCGACATTATTATCACCTATCAAATCAACCAGAAAGCCTCGAATCGGCTTGTACTCCATTGGATTACGAGCATATTGGAGCCAATTCCCTGGATTGAAGGAACGATTAATAGAATATGGACGATTTCTCGAGAAAGGGATGTCACAGCATGGAGACATTTTTAATTACGGTTTAGTGGATACAGAAGGTGAGGGAAGGAAGGCCGGGGAATGGTTTAATGAACATAATCTGGATTTGATCTTCTGTCATTCTGCCACTTACTCAACAAGCTCCACGGTCCTGCCTGTTCATCAAATTTGCAAGATCCCCGTTGTTGTACTCAATCTGCAGCCAACAGAGCGAATTAATTATGAGCATTCTACGACAGGGGAATGGCTTGCACATTGTGGCGCTTGTCCAGTGCCAGAAATCGCTAATGTCTTCAATCGTGCAGGAATCGATTTCAGAATCATCAATGGTCTTCTGGGATTGGATTACACACCGGCCATCTCACTTACCAATGAGAATACAAGGGAGAGACAAGAAGCGAAACGTGCTTGGACACTTATCGGAGAATGGATTCGAGCTGCCGCCGTTCCGAGAACGTTGAAGCATAGTCGATTTGGTTTTCTAGGTAACACTTACAGCGGGATGTTGGACATGTATAGCGATTTTACAATGATTCAAGCTCAAACGGGGTTACACGTGGAAGTTCTAGAGATGTGTGATCTAGATCGAATGCTTAGAGGGGTTACAGCTTCAGAGGTGAAGACCAAGCTGGAAGAGGTACATGGCATGTTCCAAATCAGTGGAGATTCGCCCTCAGACCCAATAGCCAAAAAACCAACGGATGAACAGATGGAGTGGTCTTGCAGAGTTGCTGCAGCACAAGAAAAACTGGTAAGGGAGTATGATCTGGACGCTTTATCCTACTATTATCATGGGGCACCCGGAGGTGAATATGAGAAGCTGCAGGGTGGATTTATTGTGGGACACTCCTTATTAACGGCAAGAGGCATTCCGTGTTCTGGCGAAGGCGATCTGAAAACTGCAGTTGCTATGAAAATATGCGATATTCTCGGCACCGGAGGTAGCTTCTCGGAAATTGTCGTCATTGATTATGTGGATGAGACGATCCTGCTTGGTCACGATGGTCCCTTCCATATTGCCATATCGGACGGTAAGCCCATTCTGCGGGGAATGGGACTTTACCACGGCAAGCAGGGAACCGGCGTATCCGTGGAGGCTAAGGTGAGAACAGGACCCATTACTACATTGAACGTAACACAAACGGGGGCTGGCAAGCTAAAGCTTATTATCAGTGAGGGTGAATCTACAGACGGAGCCATTATGCATATTGGTAATACTCAAACACCTGTTAAATTTCGCAAGCATCCTGATGACTATATGGAACAATGGTTTTCTGAAGCGCCGACTCATCATTGTGCGATGTCTATTGGACATAATGCATCATTGTTTCAGAAGGTCGGACAATTATTGGATATGCAACATGTAATATTATAATAATCATTGAATATAAGAGGCGGCTTGGAGTAATCTCCATAGCCGCCTTTTTCTATATTTTGATTAGCTTACTGAACGATCTTGAAATTACCGACGGTCCTGCCAGGCACGTTGCTCGTGCAGCTCAGAAGCTAATAAGTGCTTATGAATAACTTGAAATTCAAACACAATTGAACACAAAAGAAAGGAAATATGATATGCTGATTTAAATTATTATAATTTTTAAGCCTATAGTTTTATCACCTGCTCGCGCAGTCATCAAAAACTTTAAGGAGTTTTCAGATGTTCGCCATTGAGAGACTGAACAAAATAAAGGAAAAGCTGTATCTAGAGAAGCGTGTTGATGTGTTCGAGCTAAGTGAGCTCTTCTCTGTAACCGAAGTTACCATCCGTAGAGATTTGGACAAGCTGGAGCGGCAAGGCTTCCTTGTCAAGATCTACGGCGGAGCCGTACTTAATGACGATAAGATACAATCCCCAACATTCCTTGAATCTGAAGATAAGACCATTGAAGAGAAGAGAATGATCGGGAAAATTGCAACGCAGATGATCGATCATGGAGATGCGATTTACTTAAGCTCCGACACGACCTGTTTGGAGATAGCACGAAATTTGAAGGATAAGAGGATAACCGTTGTTACGAACGATCTCATGATCGGACATGGGCTTAAGGATAGCCTAGGAATCAAGGTCATCGTTACCGGAGGAGACCTTATTCAATCGACCTCGACTTTAGTTGGTGGGTTCGCGCTACAATCATTGAATGGTATTAATATCAATAAAGCATTCATTGGTGTTAAGGGTGTTCATATCGATTCGGGGTACACTGTCGATAGCTATGAAGAAGTCATGGTTATAGAAGCGGTTAAGAGAATTTCCAATGAAATCATCGTAGTAGCGGATTACTCCAAGTTTAATTGCACGGGATTCGCCAGACTCGGGGACTTGATGATGGCCAAAAAAATTATTACTAATAAACAAATACCTTCTGAGTATAAGAAATACTACTTCGAGAATGCTGTAAAGCTATTTACGACTTTCGAATTTGAATAATAGCGACGAGGGGAGGGAATTGTATGGGTCATTTTCTAGAGATGAAAAAAATCACAAAAGCATTCAATGACAATATCGTGTTGGATCAAATTGATTTTTGTGCAGATAAAGGTCAGGTGCATGCGATCATTGGTGAGAATGGTGCCGGTAAATCAACATTGATGAAGGTCCTTGCGGGATTATTCGAACCGGATTCCGGCGAAATCTGGATTGATGATGTACAGGTTTCAATTCAGAATCCGAAGCACTCACAAGAGCTCGGAATATCGATGATATATCAGGAGATTCGGTTATTCCCCGATTTGAACATTACTGAGAACGTCTTCATTCGCAGAGAGCCCATCAAAAATTTGAGGTGGGTTAGACTTATTGATTGGGAGAAGGCGTACAAGGAGACCTCGCAATACCTGAGTGATTTTGGATTGGATATTCATTCACGAAGACTTATTAAGACACTCAGCATAGGGCAGCAGAAATTCGTGGAGATTATTAAAGCTTTATCACAGAATGCCAACATCATCATTATGGATGAGCCTACGGCTGCTCTGACGGAGCAAGAGATTGAGACGTTATTCCGTGTCATTCGGGATATGAAGAAGCTAGGAGTCACCATCATATACATCTCGCATAGGATCGAAGAAATCCAGAAGATCGCTGACCGAGTTACAGTGATCCGCGATGGACAAATTATCCAAACCTGCAACGTGGAAGATGCGGATATTAATGGAATCGTTAAGGTTATGGCAGGAAAGGATTTAGCGGACAGATACCCCAAGTTGAAGGTGAAGATAGGTAAGGAAGCATTACGTGTGGAGAAGCTGGGGTTTAATGGACGATTTCTTAATACCAGCTTTGATGTGAAGAAGGGGGAGATACTTGGTATAACAGGACTAAGTGGATCAGGTAGAAGGACATTAGCCAAAGTGTTGTTCGGTGTTCATGGTCCATATGAAGGAGCCATATATATTAACGGCAAGCCTTTTAGAACAATGACACCTCACTCAGCGATTATGAATGGCTTGTGTTATGTGACTGGAATTGGTACAGAGGAGGGCCTAATATCTAATGCACCGATTACGAAGAATATTACATTAGCTAACCTAAAGCGGATTTCTAGAGCAGGGTTTATTGACCAAGAGATTGAGTCGGATTCTGCCAAAAATTTTATCAACCGACTGGAGATAACCGCTGATGAACAGGAAATTGTCGATAATCTGAGTGGAGGTAAGCAGAAGAAGGTGATCTTCGCCAAGGCCTTGTTCACGAATGCGAAAATTTTGATAATTGATGAGCCGACCGCAGGAATTGATATTAGCTCGAAAATTGATATATATAATATCATGAACGAATTAGTTCTCTCGGGAGCATCTGTCATCATGATATCCTCTGATTTATCTGAGGTCATCGGGATGTGTGATCGAATCATGGTCATGTATAACGGAGAGATTCGTAAGATCTTCAATAATGAGGAAGCCTCTCAGGAGCAAATTCTTTATTATGCATCCGGTGGTAAATAAAACGTTCTGCAGGATCTATAAGGCTAGAAGGTAATCATAAGTCGTGATATTGACGTCAGCTAGTAGGCGTGCGAAATCACGGCTTTTTGTAACGACATAAGAATTAATT
>JBBDTA010000044.1:0-2444 GCA_040904605.1 Paenibacillaceae bacterium | reverse complement strand
AATGAAGCTAAAAAACATGGCATAGCAGCCATCTATCAGCATGTTACATGTTATCCGGACTTAAGTGTTACTGAGAATATATTCATGGGTCACGAGAAAGTGCAGAAGGGCACGAAACGAATTTTGTGGAACGAGATGCATACAGAGGCTAAGAAACTGTTGGATGAATTAGGCGCGAACTTTGATCCTAGAATCCAGATGGGAGGCTTAAGCGTTGCTCAGCAACAAATTGTCGAAATCGCTAAAGCGCTTTCAACAGACGCCAAAATTATTATTATGGATGAGCCTACAGCTGCTTTAACGAAGAAGGAAAGCGAGGAATTATATAAGATTACCGAGCAATTACGTGACAAAGGTACGGCGATCATCTTTATATCTCACCGCTTTGAGGATATGTACAGACTGGCGAGCAAAGTTACCGTGCTCCGGGATGCTCTATATATCGGAACGTGGGAAGTCGATGGAATATCCAACGAAGATTTGATTATAGCCATGGTGGGTAGAGAGATAACCCAGAGGTTTCCGAAGCGAAAAGCCAAAATCGGCAAAGAGGTTCTGCGTGTAGAAGGACTTGGGAAGACGGGATTCTTCGCTGATGTCTCCTTCACTCTGCATCGAGGTGAGATTGTCGGGTTAACAGGTCTTGTGGGAGCAGGGCGTACAGAAGTATTCCAATCTATCTTCGGCATTACCACTTATGACGAGGGCAAGGTTTATGTCAAAGGTAATGAGGTGAGGATCACCAATCCGCTGCATGCGATGAATATGGGTATTGGCTACTTGCCGGAGGACAGACAGAAGCAAGGTCTTGTGCTCCAATGGGGAATTGGTAGGAACATCACATTATCAGCACTAGAAAGGTTCTCCAAGCAGGGATGGTTGAATGATGATCATGAGGCGGAGGTCGCCAAATCATTATCGGAGAGAATGAATGTGAAAGCGAATAGTATCTTTGACCTTGCTAGCTCCTTATCCGGTGGTAATCAACAGAAGGTCGTTGTAGCCAAGCTGCTCACAGCGGATCTGGATATCATTATCCTTGATGAGCCTACCAAGGGAGTTGATGTAGGTGCGAAGTTTGCCATGTATGAAATTATTAACGAATTGGCTGATCAGGGATATGGTGTCATATTGATCTCTTCTGAGATGCCCGAAATCATTGGGATGAGCGATAAAGTTATCGTCATGCGTGAGGGAAGGATTACGGCGATCATGGAACAGACGGAAGTAACTCAGGAAGCAATTTTAGAGGCTTCTATGATGAATAAAGCAACATTGAAAGCTTGATTAGCGGAGTTTACACACAAAGGTGGGGTACTTATGGCTGGAAAAGTATTGGAGAAAGTAACGATAGGGGCAAGTATTGCTAAGTTTAGAGAGCTAGGTTTGTTAGTCTTCATCGTTCTGCTCTCTATCGTTGTGCAGTTGCGTAATCCTAGCTTCCTTACTATAGAGAATATTAATGACATGATTACGAATACGGCCATATTGAGCATTCTATCGGTCGGTATGATGCTGGTTATCGTTACTAGAGGTATAGATTTGTCGATTGGCGCCACATTGGCTCTATCTGGAATGATCGCAGCCCTGACGGTGAGCGACTACCCGGATCTGCACCCCATACTGGCCATTATCCTTGGGACGCTGATTGGACTAATATGTGGTACGATCCTGGGCTTTCTAATCTCTAAAGGTGGGATATTACCGATCATCGCTACGTTGGGACTAATGAATGTGTTCAGAGGACTTACTTATATGGCTAGCGGCGGCAAATGGGTAAGTGCTTATCAAATGCCCACCAGCTTCAAGAGCATTGCTACGAGTAAGATTCTAGGATTGAACACCTTGATTGTCATCGCCATTCTGATTTATATCATCGCTTATTATTTCATTAACCACACCCGAACAGGCAGACAGATATACGCTGTAGGGAGTAACCCGGAGTCTGCCAAGATTAGTGGGATTAATATAGATAGAATTCTACTGCTGGTATACGCCATCATGGGTTCGTTATCCGGTCTAGCGGGTGTGTTATGGGTTTCCAAATTCGCTTCTGCTCAGGGAGACACAGCTATGGGTTATGAATTTAGCGTGATCGCCGCTTGCGTTCTCGGGGGAGTTAGCATTGCTGGAGGCTCAGGTAAGATATCGGGTATCATTCTAGGTTCAATCCTGCTGGGGATCTTAAATAATGCACTGCCGTTAATTAACGTTTCACCTTTCTGGCAGATGGGTATTCAAGGCTCGATCATCCTTATAGCTGTCATCATAAATGCTTTAGTTAAGCGGGGCGTAGATCGAAATCATCTCATGAGGAGGAAGATATAACCGATGGATAACAAACTCATATTAGGCAAACAGGAATTCTCGTTCAAAAGCTTTTTCCTTCAATGGGAATGGATGCTCGTCTTATTGTTTATTATTGTGAATATTATTAACGCCAG
>JBBDTA010000043.1:0-8317 GCA_040904605.1 Paenibacillaceae bacterium | reverse complement strand
TATACTGAGATCGGATAATAGGCATCAATCTTGCACAGCCAATCACCCCTCCAACCAGCTCCGTCTGAGTGCGAACAGATCCTGCAGTTCATCCGTTGACATCTCGGTGACCCATTGCTCACTACCGCTGCCGGTTATCTGGCGTGTGAGCCCTTGCTTCTGCTCGATCATCTCGTCGATGCGCTCCTCGAGTGTGCCGAGGCAGATGAACTTGTGTACCTGAACGTGGCGGTTCTGCCCGATCCGGTAAGCGCGGTCAGTCGCTTGGTTCTCGACGGCCGGATTCCACCAGCGATCGAAGTGGAACACGTGATTGGCAGCAGTGAGGTTTAGTCCGGTTCCCCCGGCTTTCAGCGATAAGACGAAGATGCCATTATCATTATCGGTGCAAACGGCACTATTCCCCCGCACATCATCTCCGCGCTGAAACTCCTCCACCATACGATCACGCTGCACCTTGGTCGAGCCTCCATGCAGATACAGCACCTTCTCTTGCATTTCCTTCTCGAGCATACGCTGTAATAGGAAGCCCATCTCTGCGTATTGGGTGAAGATGAGACAGCGATCTCCTTCAGCTCGAAGCTCGCGGACCATCTCTAACAAACGTATGGTTTTGTGAGATCGGGTGGAAGTAATGGCTGCAACCCCCGTTTCCTTGGTGAACAAGGCAGGATGATTGCAAATTTGCTTCAGCTTGGTTAATGCGCTCAGAATAGCACCGCGGCGATCGATGCCAGATCGACCATCCAAGCCTCGGAACAATTGATCGAGCACATTATCGTAGAGAGCCGCTTGTTCTTTGGTCAGCGGCACATATACTTTGGATTCGATCTTATCTGGCAGATCGGGCACGATCAGAGGATCGGATTTCGATCGTCTCAGCATGAAGGGCTTAATGAATCGACGCACTTGTGCAGCGGCATCACCGCTTGTTGATCGTTCAACCTCACGAGAGAATTGCTTCTGGAATTGAGTGTGGCTTCCGAGATAGCCTGGATTCATAAACTCGTAGATCGACCATAGCTCACTGAGGCGATTCTCGACTGGTGTACCTGTCATGGCAATACGATGATCTGCTGGAATTCGACGTATCGCAGTAGCTTGCTTCGTATAGGCATTCTTGATGTTCTGTGCTTCATCGAGGCATAGGGAGTTCCAGTGCACCGAGGTTAAGCATCCAATATCGAGCAGGGCGGTCATATAGGTCGTTACAACAAGGTCATAGCCTTGAACGGCACGGGCAAACTGCTCTTCATCTCGTGGACGGTCAATTCCGTAATGCAGGTAGATATTCAGATCGGGTGCGAATCGGCGAAGCTCCTTCTCCCAGTTGCCGACCAGAGATGTAGGACATATCAGTAGGGAGGAACCGTCATCGCCATTAACCCCTTCCTTCTTCACCTGCAGCAAATAAGCAATATATTGAATCGTCTTGCCGAGTCCCATATCATCAGCCAGGCAACCACCCAAGCCGAACCGACGGAGGAAAATTAACCAGGACAATCCTTGAGCCTGATACCCACGTAACGATCCTTGGAATGTCTCTGGCACTGGTATGACAGGAACATCTCCAGTACGATTCAGCTGTTGCATCCATTGCAGCAAATTGCCAGCCATCTCAATTTCCCATTCGACTGGGGCAGTCTCATCATCAACCTGAACGTCTAACTGTCCATGCTCATTGGCAAGATGGCGCTGAAGTAATTCTCGCAGGGGAATCCCTTTACGACGCTTGGACTTCTCAACAACCTTGCGAATTTGTTCGATTAAGGTTTGATCGAGCGAGATCCATTCACCACGGATGAAGTGAAGCTGCTTCTGTCCAGCTGTAATCGAATGGAATTCTTCCTCGGTTAGATCGATATCCCCGATGGAGAGCTTCCAATCAAATTTCATCATCTGATCCACACCGAAGAGAGATAGCGCATCATCGGGATTTCTCATGCTCGCCTTGAGCTTAGGCCGCTGGCTCCGCAGCTTGTTCCACCAAGCGGGCAGCATCACTGAGCCGCCCCACTCAACAATACGCTGACTATATTCCGCTAAGAATCCCCAAGCCTCATGATCATTCAGCTCCATCTTCAGACGAGGGGGAGAGAGGCTAACAGCGATATCGGGTACAAGATGAAGCAATAAGGAGAGCATCGAAGTACCTTGATCGATATAGGGCAGCCATGCTTCTGGCGGGCTTCCGATCGGATTGCCGGAATCATCACATTCCAGAACGATGTCAGGTGATTGTTGATCAGTTAATACATAGGTTAATCGCCAAGCTGCTATTCCAGAATTATGAACGGGCTCCTGGAGACGCAAGGAGGCACGGAATGGGATAGAGTCCGATGTCCAACCAATCAGTCGAAGCAATTCCTGCTCCTTCGGGAAGTGCGATGCCTCCTCCGGAGAGAATTGACTTAATGTTTGCTGCAGAAGCTCTAGACGTCTTAAAGCTTCTCTCTGCTCAGGGCGGCTTTCTAGAGACTCAAGCATGAGATGACGCACCCAATCGCCAATCTGCTCATCATGATCCAGCAGCTCCGTTAATGTGGACAACGAATGGGAGTCAGCCGCTGCTGTCTGTTGAATGCGCCAATGGTAATGATGTTCTTTCCAGCCTTCTAAAGAAGGGGTAATCGTTCCATCCCGTAATGCTTCCTTGATGGCTGGTGCAGCATCCCGAGCCTTAATTAAGGGTTGATTCCATCCAATCTGCATGAACGGATTACCAACTGGGGCGGAGAAGAAGCTCAAGGCATCGACCGCAGACAGCTTAATGCCTTCGATATCCTCTGATTCCCAAGCCGCAATTTGCGTTCCGTAGAAGGAGTCCTGATGTGTAGCGAACAAGAGCAGCTTTAATTCCAGTGATGACATCCATTCACCGTCTGAAGAACGACCCCAGATGGCATAGAACCCTGAGGACAGCCATTGTCCGTGTAAGCTAATCGTCACAGCAGTTCTCATCGTAAGAGTCTTCCTTTCTCAAGCTCCTCTTGGAAAGCGTGGAGTCTCTGATGCCTCGTGGATAGCTCACGAATGAAGATTTCGAAGCGATGACTATCATTGGCTGAAGTATAATATTCTTTCATTTTCTTAAGTAATTTGACGGATTCTCTATAAGCCATTCGATTGCGTAATGCCATCTGTCGTTCAACAGCATGATGATACAAGGGGAGCACCATATGGATATCTCGGGACTCGACCTGCTTGAGCTGAGCTCGATCAATCTTACTAGGAGTTACGCCATTCAGCAGATGGAAGTAAACCCATTCCTCATACTGTTGTGTCTTTAATAGAAAGTCTGTAAACTGCGGATAGCTGCGAGGTAGAAGTGTCATTAAGGCGTGTCGGAAGGATGCTTCAGTATCCGTATGCCTAGCATGCTCCCTCCAGTAGGATAACACGCGATGGAATTGATCTGCCGAAGCACGGCGCAGGAAAGGGAGGATAAAGGTTAACCACTTCCCTAATCGATCCCAGGATCCTGATTTATAATGTGCCTCTAGATACGAAGTAGCGATATGAATAGGTGAAATCAGAGGATGGGCAAGTAAGCGCATAGCCTCCTCATCATCGCCGAGCAGCCAGTAGAGCTGTGTTGCCGTCATCGCTGCGCGACTAGCAGTGGAGGGAGCTATATCCTTATCGTTCACGATATGGCTCAGATACTCAGATTCAATACTCATCCAGGTCTCATCGAATAACAGGTGTGTCCACACATATCGTTGTATGGAAACCCAGTCGAACGAAGCTTGTGTGTGCGTGGCTTCAGCCTGACGAAGAAGATCGCGTATAGCCTCTCCGTAAGGACGCTGTTCCTTATGAAGAACCCCAGTGTCTATTCGCTGAATGGCATCCATGATTTTGTCCAGAAAATGATCGTTCAGATCAAGAGTCACTTTATTGTAATAACTGTGTGGGTAATCCTGCGTCAGCTTGTCGAAGTGTTGTTCGGCCTTCATCAGCACGAAGATGGCGGCATATAAGCGGAATATGGCAACCTCTGAAGGCTCCCAATTATCTGCAAAAGCACAAAGCTTCTTATAAGCGGTAAAATAGAAAATGTCGATCCGAAATTTATCGTTGCTCCGTCGATATAATTTGTCGTATTCCTTCTCCAGCATCACAGGCCAATGACGAAGTGCGGCGAAGTTCAATGACTGAACATCCTTACTGATCATTTCATTGTTATGATCCAATATTGTTGCAGGTGAGACTGGCTTTACAGTCGAAGCAAGAGAGGCCCTCACTTGGGTTAACCATAACTCTGGTTGACCATGCTGACTGTACAGCTTGAAGAAAATGGCGGCCATGTGTCGACAATGCTTCGTTGTCTGGCAAGCGCATTCGCTGGCTAAGAAGAAATCCAAATCCAGCTGAAGCTTATAGTCCCTATCATCCGTCAGGATGGCGTGTACAATGAAGAAATCATCAATCCAGATATGCTTGATAGCACCGTTATTCAGCAATTGGAAGCCTTCTTGTAAGGTCTCGAGAGAGAATAGGGATTCAATTTTGGCACCGAGCACTGCAACTGCTTCCCGGGAAATGTAGGGGTCTTCCATTCTATATTGCCTCCGCTGGACTGGTAAAAATCTCATTACATTGTATCACAATTTCGCCCTGTGGCTCACGCCTCACTCGTGGTATACTTAAATAAGAACATAATTTTCAATATTAGAATAGGTTATGGTGAAACAAATGGTTCAAGGTTGGATCGACTTCTATGTGTTCGTGGGCCTATTCTTATTGTTCATTTATGTACTCATTAAGATTAAATCAACGAGAGCCTATAAGGCTTATTTGAATTTTCAGTTTCTGGCAATGATGTGGCCTCTTTCACAATTTACGTTACCGGCTGCTCTAGACTCACGTGTCCAATGGTTATTATTATTGGTCTCCTTCGTAACCATCTCCTTCTTAGCGTATGTCTGGCTTATATTCACCCTTGTGATGTCGCGCAGGATGAATAGACTCTCACTCACTGTGAAGGTATGGCTGGTGATTCCGCCTATACTTTCCACGGTCGTGATGCTTACGAATCCGTATCATCACCTCTTCGTTGAGGCTGGAGATCATGGTTTCGCAGAACGTGAGTATGGTCCATTACTTAGCTTCATCGTGCTCTATAGTCTTATTTATTTCGGTGTGGCCTCATTCTTAATCATCAAGCTGAGACGCATACAGACGGATCGTTCTAATCATAAGCAGCTCAATCTGTATATTCTCGGTCTCATTATCATATCCATCTCCGGGCTGGTGGATGTATATTTGAATGTATGGGCCTATCCGCGGTATGGCATAATCCCGGGATCCACATCTATTGGCTTATTGGCCGCTGTGTGCTGTTTCATTCTTGCTCTAAGGGACTATCGGGAGCTTACAGACACTAGCGGCGATCAACAGTTTTTAATCAATGAGATGAATGAGAAGAACCGAGCCCTGCTTGATCAGAATGAACAATTATTGAAGTTGCAGCATGAGCTGTACGAGGTTAATCATAAGCTAGAGCAGATGTCTGTTACCGATGATTTAACACAATGCTTTAACCGCCGATTTTTCTATCAGCATCTCATACGAGAAATTGATATTGAACAGAGATACCAAATGGATTTCTCCATCATCATGTTTGACCTGGACAATTTCAAGAGCATTAACGATGCTTACGGCCATCCCGTAGGAGATGCTGTTCTGGTAGGTTTATCAGAGCTCGTTCGGAACACATTACGAAAGTCTGATATTCTGGCGCGGATAGGTGGAGAGGAATTCGTCCTCTACCTGCCTTATACTGCAGGACAGAGTGCACTACGAATGGCAGAACGGATTAGGGATATTGTGGAGCGTCATGACTTCTCTATACCAAAGGGCAGCATTCGTACTACAATAAGTATGGGGCTAGTTAGTGTTGAGCAGCATCTAGATCTCATCGTGGATTCGAAGAAATTCCTAGAAAATTTAATGACCATCGTGGATAAGGTACTTTACGAAGCAAAGGAAGCAGGACGTAACCGAATTGTTGCTGCTCCACGTATTGGTGATTGAATGTTTGCTGGGAAGCAACTTTTTTGACTTGTACTACGTTTATTCATAAAGAGTTTGTAATTTGGTACTTTAGCACTCTTCTTTTGAGGAGTTTGTGTGGTATAATATTAGAAATTTATTGTAAAGGTTTCATGGATTTTCATGAATAACAGGCAAACGAGACCATGTACATATATATATAAATAGTACGGTTTCGGTTTTTGGAGGGAACATACGAATGTCTAAATTAATTCAAGCAATGAAGCAATCCTTTTCTCGATTATGGTTTTTCCATCTTGCGTTCATATTAATCTGGCTCAAGACACACATCGTTCAGAGATATGTATTTGATTTACCTATAAAGGGCTGGTATCAAGAGATCATTGCATTGATCAGTCCTCTTAGCGCTGTTCTTTTGATGTTCTGGCTAGCTATGATGCTTTCACGTAAAAGGAAGAATACAGCTATCCTAGTCGTCAGCTTCTTATCGTCGTTCATTCTATTCGCTAATGCATGGTATTATCGATTTTTTCACGACTTTATTACGTTACCAATCCTCTTTCAAGGGAAGAATGCTGGGGATTTGGGGAATAGCGCGATGGAGTTACTCCATGCGGCCGATCTATTATTTTTCACCGATTTTGTTATACTGCTAGCTATTGTATGGATACGTAAGCTGCCTCCAGTGTCGATAAAAGCACCAGAGCTTAGCACGGTGTTCGTCTTAGCGATTATTTGTTTTATCGTGAACCTCGGCATGGCTGAGACGGTTCGCCCAGAATTGCTGACACGAACCTTCGATCGGAATATTCTGGTTAAGAGCATAGGCACTTATAATTATCACATTTATGATTTAATTCTTAGCTCTAAGACCAAGACTCAGCGAGCATTTGCAACAAGTGATGGATTAGCGGATGTTGAGAATTATGTTAAGGAACTCCCGACCACCGCAATAGAGCAGCCTGAGAATCTGTTAGGTATAGCCAAAGGAAAGAATGTCGTGTTGATTTCGATGGAATCGATGCAGAATTTTGTAATTAACAATACGTTATTCGGACAAGAAATTACACCGTTCCTCAATGATCTGATCAAAGAAAGCTATTATTTCGATGAATTTTATCATCAGACAGGTCAGGGTAAAACCTCGGATGCGGAGTTTATCATGGATAATTCACTCTATCCCTTACCTAGCGGAGCGGTATACTTCACCCATGCTACGAATGAATATAACGCTACCCCTAAGATTCTTAAGAAGTTTGGTTATTACTCTGCAAGCTTACATGCAAACGACAAGACGTTCTGGAACCGGGATAATATGTACACCAATCTAGGCTATGATCGGTATATTTCCAAATCTGATTATGTGATTAATGATGAGAATTCAGTTGGCTGGGGATTGAAGGACATTCCCTTCTTCGAGCAATCCGTTGAACACTTGAAGACTTTACCGCAGCCCTTCTACAGCAAGCTTCTAACATTAACGAATCATCATCCATATACATTGAATAAAGCGGATGAATTGATTCCTGAGTTTGATTCAGGGGATGGAACGGTAGATCGATATTTCACAACCGTTCGATACACAGATGAAGCATTGAAGGTCTTTTTCGAAGAAATGAAGGAATCCGGTTTGTATGAGAATTCCATCTTCATTCTCTATGGGGATCATTACGGGATCTCACCGACTCATAATGAGGCGATGGCGAAATTCATGGGCAAAGAAATTACCGCCTATGAGCAGACACAACTGCAGAGAGTGCCGTTGATCATTCATATACCTGGGATGACTGGGGGTACAATCTCTAAGGTTTCGGGGCAGATTGATGTTAGACCTACCTTACTACACCTTCTAGGCATTGAGGGAGAGAATCCACTTGATTTCGGTGAGAGTATGTTCGCTGATAATCCAGATCCCTTAATTATACTGCGGGATGGAACCTTCGTTACGAATACGTATATACACACAGACAATGTATGCTATCAGAAGGGTTATATCTCAGTCGAGGTTGATGCTAGCCTGTGTGACCCATACAAAGAACAAGCAGAGAACGATCTGAGCTATTCAGACAAAATCATCTACGGTGATCTGATGCGATTTACAGAAGAATTGAAACAACTTGCTGACGCCGAGTCTATATCTAGCTACCCGAATGGTCCATACGGACCGATCGATCCTAATGCGCCAATTTCTCTCATATCTAATGAATTGATTCTAGAATCTGAGACAGAGCAAGAATCACTGGAAACGTGGAAACTGAGCCCGCCGCTTGTAGCGACAGATGAAGAAGTGAAGCAATAA
>JBBDTA010000042.1:0-8549 GCA_040904605.1 Paenibacillaceae bacterium | reverse complement strand
CTCTCTCCTCCCATATAAAAAGAAAATACCGCCAGCAGTCATAAGCAAGGGAATGAGAATACCCAATGCGGTATGATTCTGAGCGGTGTGTGCTTCACTACCATTCTTCTTCTAGTATATTATAATTGAGGATAAAACTCCAGATACTGTTAGAGAAGGTAATGGAAATGATTTTGACGATTTATAATTAGTTAAATTATAATCGGTGTGTAGGAAGCAGTTGTGTGACACGAAACTTTCAGGAGGGATTCGCGATGTTAATAGGTATTATCTCTGACACCCATATGCCGGGAATGGCTCGACAGTTACCAAGTGGCCTTCTGAAGGATATGGAGAAAGTCGATTACATCCTGCATGCAGGTGATTGGAATAGTATGGAGGTTTATGAACAGCTAAGTCAACTTGCCCCGGTAGATGGAGTTGCAGGGAACACCGATGGGATGGAGATTGTTGGACGATTTGGTTATCAGAAGGTGCTCGAATTTCAATCCAGAAAAATTGGTATCGTACATGGGCATGGTATGCGAGGGACAACAGAGAACAATGCACTCGGTGCATTCAAGGACGAGGAAGTCGACTGTATCATTTTCGGACATTCCCATATTCCACTAACCAGAAGTGTGAACGGCATATTATTATTGAATCCGGGATCACCGACCGATAAGCGAAGGCAACCCCAATATTCTTATGCTATGCTTGAGATAGGTGAGCAATTAGAAGCCAGGCATGTATTTTTCGATCGCAAAATATAATAAATCTGCGAGAGTAACTAAGGAGTGATCAACATTAACAAGCATCATGATAACCACCAGCACGACCACCAGCACGACCACGGTGACGATCATTCACACGATCATAGCCATGGACATAGCCATCATCACATGCCGAATAACAAGAAGGGCTTGATGATTGCTCTTATCATTACAGCTGGCATAATGCTCTTAGAGTTTTTCGGTGGACTATTCACGAATAGCCTAGCTTTATTAGCGGATTCAGGGCACATGCTCAGTGATGTCGGCGCACTAGCACTCAGCTTAATGGCCATTTGGTTCGCGGTAAGACCTCCTTCACCGAACAAGTCGTACGGCTTTTATCGATTCGAAATTTTGGCTGCTCTCATGAATGGATTAACCTTGTTCCTCGTATGTGGTTTTATTATATGGGAAGCCTACGATCGTTTCTTGGATCCGCCGATGGTTGCTAGTGGCAGCATGATGGTGATTGCTTGTATCGGACTTCTTGCTAACATACTTAGTGCATGGTCGTTGATGCGACAAGGCGATGTGAAGCATAACATCAATGTACGAAGCGCATATCTGCATATCATCGGAGACGCATTAGGCTCTGTGGGCGCTATCATTGCTGGACTCTTGATGCTCATCTTCTCTTGGTATATTGCCGATCCGATCATTAGTGTGATTGTTGCATTGCTCATTCTGAAGAGCGCTTGGAATGTTATGAAGACTGCTGTACATATACTGATGGAGGGTACGCCGATAACTGTAGATTACATCGATGTAGAGCGAACATTACTGGGCATAGTGGGAGTGAAGAATGTCCACGATCTTCATATCTGGACCATTACTTCCGGGTTAGATTCATTGTCGTGCCATTTACTCATAGAAGATTCCAGTGATTCTCAAGCCATACTTCAATCTGCGATTCATATTATTGAGGACACTTATAAAATCAAGCATACGACCATCCAAGTTGAAAAATCGAATTTGCAGCATGCGGAGAATAAAGTGTAGCGATTAAAAGAGGAATTGACTTATTGACATTGCAGTACTAGAAAAAGTTAGTACTAGAAAATTCATGAGGCTATGTTAAGCTGGAGTTGAGGTGACTATTCATGGAACCAATACTACAGGAGCGGGTTAACATAGCAAGGAAATATGAGGTGCATTGTTATCGAGTATGTTATTATTTACTTCAAGATGAGCAGCAAGCGACCAAGGCAGTGCAAGAAGTTATGACTAGATTGATTAAGGATGATAACTTCAATAACAGGTCGGATTTAAGCATAGAGCAATACATAAAGAAGGAATCCATGAAGGAATCCTTACATCTTATCTATTCGAAGGAGTGACTTTACTATGGACATGAACGAGTATCTATTCAGGCAGCTTGAATTTGTTAGGAACATTACGTTAAAGGCAGTTGAGGGTATCACGGAAGATGTGGCAGATACGATACACCCGGGCTTCAGAAACAATATTCGTTGGAATTTGGGGCATATCTATCTAGTTCAGGAGAGATTTGCTTTTCAATTCTTAGGAATGCCTCTCAATCTCCCGGCCAACTACAGCGATCTATTCGCTATGGGTACATCGCCATTGAATTGGACAGATGAACCTCCAGCATTGAGTGACATTATCAACATGTTAAGCGAACAGCAAGGGCGAATCCGTGCTTCATTGGAGTTTCGATTGAATGAGAGGGTAGAGAAACCATATACGACCTCAAGCGGTCTCACTATGGAAACGGTTAAGGAATTTTTGACTTTCGCTATGTATCACGAAGGTATGCATTTTAGTTGTATTAAGATGTATAAAGCTCTATCGGCGTACTCAGAACGATAAATCGCATCGAAGTGAGAACCGAATATTATATTACCCGGAGCCTCTGCAATTGCAGTAGGTTCTTTTTCTAGGGCGCCCTCATGATTGAACCTCACCTAGGTACATTGTAGGGTTGTAATGGTGTGTGATTTAAGTATGATAAGGATAAGACTACTACTAATGTGGAGGTTTATTCAATGTCCCGAATATCACTAGGATTGATCATTGCCGTATTATTATCACTGGTTACCAATATAGGTTTGGCTCAGAATTACACACAAAGTTTAATACCAGAAGCTAATGATGGAATTGGTATATCTAACTTCGTAGCTGAGATAATTATTGTAAGTGAATCGTGGTCAACAGCAATGTTCAAATCATACTTTGAGACTTCAATTATAATCACACTGATTCTTATTTTCCTGCTTATGATCTCTCTGGTTTTCCAGAAAAAGAAGGATAGAAAGTGGGGGTATTATGGAAAGAGCATTAGATAGAGATTTATTTATAGCAATGTGCGCTAGGATTTTTGGGCTGAATGTAACAATAATAAAGCGGCTCTCCGACAGCAAACGCTGAGACGGAAAACCGCTTTATCATAGTTCAATCATTATTCTAATGCAAGGATATCCAGTTCCTGTGTCACGTAGATCATCGGAACAGCGAAGTATAAGGCTGCATCCTCAACCTTCCATGTGTTCACCCCAATGGCTTGACCGAATTCGTTCAACAGTACGCCACCACTTGAGCCAGGCTCAACCGTGGCAGTATGCTGAATATATTTGATCCCATCAATCGTTCGTATACCTGATACAATTCCCTCCGTTAACGTATTCTCCAGACCAGAGGGGCTGCCAATCGCATAAACCTTCTCTCCGATTTCAGGTAATGTGGTTGTTAGTTCTAATGCATTCTTCGGTACGAGTCCAGTAGTTTTACCAATAGTATCGTACGATGTGGATAAACGAATGCCATATAGATCAGAACGAGTATTGTAGAACATATACCAGCCCTTATTATCGTAAGTCTTACCATTAATCGTAACCTTTTCCGTCGCACTTCCTTCAACAACATGGCTGTTCGTTATGAATATCCCATTACCAATCAGAAATCCAGAGCCTTGGCTAACACTGTTGCCATATTGGTCATAAGTAATGATATAACCGACTCGATCAATAAGCTTTGCGATTTCTTTAGTGGTTAGAGGATTTTTGAATAGAGCGAAAGTTGTTGTTCGTTTGTCAATAATATCTGCCTCGGTTAGCTTTCCTGCGATCAAGTCTACAATAGATGCTCGATCTATAGAGACCTCACCGTAAAATTCATGTTTAGCGTCAAAATAATCAATTTTTAAATATTCTGCTTGTGTGTTGGATAACTCTTTGAAGAGCGTTAACATTTGTGGCCAATCTTGATCAGGGCCTTTCTTGTAGTAAAAGTTGCTTGTTGCATAGTAATGGTTATCTATGAAACTATATGCAACGTATGTGCCACCTAATGTCTTCGTTTTCTTGAACGCTTCCAGACCAACATCGACTGGTTTAGGGAAAGCTATGTCCACACTATAGGTTTTGCTATCCCAATTCACAGCTGCACCTAATTGACGAAGCATGTTGATCGGTATTAACGTATTGCCATTGTACATGACAGCGGGTGTTCCGTTGACCTTCAGCTCTACTTGATCGGCTGTGACCTTCACGATGGGATTTCCATTGAAATCTCCGTACATACTTGCCGCATAAGCGACACTACTGAACAGACATAATATGACTGCTGTCAGAATAAAAACTCGTTTCATGTTGCGTCTCCCTCTCCTATTCATATTTGTTCTTACATAATTCGTTAAAGTTTAGGAAATTCCTCCTTAAAGTTTTTGATTAATGCACAAGCATTCGACAAAACTAATCATCATATCTGTGATTAAAAATATATTGTTGGAAATCAGAACATTCGGTTAGAAGTAAGCGTCTAAGCAATTATAGATAAATATGAGGCTGTGCTCATGAGGTCATTACTCTCAGTTTAAGGCATAGTTATCACAAACAATTAGGAGAGATCATTCGTATGTCACAAAGGTCTGTAGCACTGCTTCTTATCATCGCTCTATCCTGTTCTTCTCTGTTCTCAGTAAGTAGTCCTGTATCAGCAAGTAACAATGTGTCCGGATCTACATCTCTCATTCTACTGTACATTAATAATAGTACCGCTTATGTGGATAATGAAAAGGCAATCTTAGATGCACCAGCAACTATTATTAGAGGCAAAATGTTCGTACCCGCTAAATTCTTGGGTGATGCGTTAGGTTTTCCTGTCACTTGGGATACGGTAACCAAAGTTATTCGTATCGAAACGTCGGCGGGTCCTATTGAGATTGATCAAGGGAATACGATTGTGCGGATGAATGGATCCTCTATTCCTTATTCCGATGTATGTGCAATCGTTAATGGTCGACTCATGGTTAAGCTGACATGGATTGCTGACGCCACAGGAACGAGATATGTGTATAACAGTGAGCTAAGAAGGGTAGAGATCCTATATACGAATCACGCCCAAGGAATTGTTGATCCCGTTACGGGAAATTCATCGCCTGTTGCGAAATTTACATTTGGCAAGAAAGTATATCGCATAGGTGAGCCTGTAAAATATATTAACCTCAGCTACGACCCAGATGCAGAAGGTCTGCCCATACAGGAATGGACAGGTAAGGAAGAGGTCTTCTTCAAAGCTGGAACCTATCCTGTCTCATTGAAGGTGACGGATATAAATGGCAATATGAGTAAGGTTTTTACGAAGAATATTGTAATTTCAGACGAACAATTCCTGGACCAAGTAGGATATAGTCTCCATTATAGAGCGACAGGATCCTTCCTCAAGCTGACGACGAATAGTAAATTGGAGGGGTTACCTTCAACAGAAAGGATCCTACAACAACCTACAGAGAATCGAACTTTGCTGGTTAGTGATAGTCCGGAGACTTTCTACCAGACTGGCATACTCTATCAAGATACAGTGAATGGGAAGGGCCGTTTGTATGCTAATCATCAGAATGGAATGGCAACTTCAACTAAATTTATTATCATGGCGACCAACCTAACGTCAGAGCCAGTGACGGTCACAACGACGAATAAAGGTGAGGTGTTCCCATCGGTTTATGCAAATTTATTCGGACATCAAGCATCATTAGACTTCATCATGCGAGAGGCTTATGAGGAGAAGATAACGATTACCCCGGGAATATCCTATAAGTACATACAGATGCCAGATTTATTGCCAGGGCAAGGTATGAATGCGATCTATGATATAGAAACCAGTGGTCCGGTTATGTTCTCATTCATGGCGGTTGATCCCAACATGGTTCCTGCCTCACCATCCGAGTATGGAGTTCTTCCAAGAGAGACACATATCCGCGGAACCTTCCCCATCTCGGAGATCAATTGGCTTATTCCATCTGCAGCTTTAACTGTGCCATCACGGATAACGATTGGTAATGGGAGTGATGATCCTTTCCTTACAGGGATGGATGCTTTAACGAATGAAGTAACGATGAATAAAGGCAACTATGGTGCTATTTATCGCATACACGCTAATAATCCACCAAAGCTGGCAATACTAATGACTGCACGTGGCGGGATATTCAAAGGACCGATCATGATCAACGGAGAATTGGTGTTAGCTCCGACCTCTGGGGTCATTACACCCTATGATGGTGTGTACTTGTTAGCGAGAACAACCGGTAAGGAGAAGGAGCTTGTTATCGAATTCACCCCACCTGCTGGATCTAATTTTCCAATTAATTTGATATTGTGGCCCTTAGAGGATCTCGAATGAGCTTGATGAGGCTTAAAGGTGTATTTGTGCTTCTATTGCTGCTGACGGTCTATCCTGCTACATATTCAGTTCAAGCTAATGAATTAGCTGCATCTGCACCATCGACACCAATCGTCATTCTAGATGGCAGAACGATGAGCTTTGATGTAGCCCCCTTGATTATTAAGGGTACGACGTTAGTTCCGATGAGAGCGATATTCGAGGAGCTTGGTGCGAACATAACAACTTGGAGCCCGACAACTCAAACGGTGACCGCTCAGAGAAATCAGACGGAATTTATGTATACGATCGGCGAGACCTATGTCATCATCAATGGATGGAAGGTAAACATATCCTCTGCTCCTGGAATGACTAAGGATTATCGCACCTTGATTCCTTTAAGAATGGTTAGTGAGTCATTGGGTGCTGAGGTTGACTATGATAATACGACCAAGACGATTACGATCAATAGTAAGAAGTTATTGCCTGATCTAACCGAGGCAGCGCCTTTATTGGGTAGGTATCGGATTACTTTACCTTATTCAACGATGCTGCAAGATGCACCTCATGCTATATCTTATTTGCGGGTAAATCACGATCCAGATTCTTATGTATTCTTCGGAGACTCGTTAACCTGGGGATCCTATCTGGGAAGGAAAGAAACTCATCCCTATCTCATTGGAGAAGCGACAGGTAGAAGCAGCTACAATCAAGGAGTACCCGGGTTTACAATGAATCAAATACTTCCTTATATGAAATATGCTCTGCAGGGTATAGTTGAACCTAATATCGTTGTGCAACTCCAATATTTCTGGGGAGAATCGAATGCTGATCAATTTACTGGATTGTTAGAAGTGATAGATAGGTCTGTTCCTGATTATTCAGATTCACTTGCGTATATTCGCAATGATATGGTTCGCGATGATGATATAATAAGTCGAGCTTATGCCAATTATTTGGAACAACCAGCAATTTTGAAAGCCGCAAGATTAGAGCGAAGCAAGCAAATATTCACTCCCAAGACATCGTTGGACATGAAATTGTCCAGTCGATTGAGTGAGCTCAGTGAATATATAGCGACACGACCTGATCAAGCATTCTACCTTTATATCCCCCCATATCAGATGAATGAGGTATTCAAGTATACGAAGCTGACATCGAGTGAATTTGATGGATATATTCATCACATTGAAGCTATATTTGCAGGCAATCTGAATGTGCAATTTAAAGATTTTAATTCCGTTACTGAACAATGGGCTGCAACGGATTACATTGATTGGATTCATCGATCGGTTAGTGGAGAGAAGAAGTTCGCGAAGCATATGCAAGCGTGGTTGCTTGAAGATAACATCGAATAAACTTTACGTCTAATCTTGTAGAGTTGTACGATCGACATACCATCGGGATAGAAGTCTATTACGCGTGAAGCATACGCCGCTCGCTCCTTTTCTAGGAGCTGGCGGCGTTTTATTTTTCAAGGAGGTGGTCTTGTCCTGGTGTTGGAGAAGGGGTATGAAGATAACCCCCGTCTTACCCTCAATGTTAGCCTTTAAGTATAAGCTCAATGCTCGATAATTCTTCAGATAAGAATTCGAGATTGTCCAGGGCGGCTACACTGTCTTCGATCTGGCTTACACGACTAGCACCAATGAGTGCAGAGGTTACTCGTCCGCCACGTAATACCCATGCAAGTGCTAGCTGTGCTAAGGATTGCCCACGTGCGGATGCGATCGCGCCCAGCTTATGCAGCTTCTGTACAACCTCAGGCGTTACCGAGCTTTCCTGAAGGAAGCCAGTTGGCTTCGATGCACGTGAGTCGCTTGGGATACCTTGCAAATACTTGTCCGACAATAAGCCTTGGGCAAGAGGACTGAATACAATGCTTCCCACACCGTTCTCTTCAAGCACATCCTGCAAGCCGCCTTCAATCCATCGGTTCAACATACTATAGGAGGGCTGATGGATGAGTAGGGGGGTCCCTAATCGATTAGCGATCTTGACGGCTTGAGCAGTCTGATCGGCAGAGTAGTTGGAGATACCTACATAGAGTGCTTTCCCCTGACGCACGATGGAATCCAGTGCACCGATCGTCTCTTCCATCGGTGTGTTCGGGTCTGGACGGTGATGGTAGAATATATCGACGTAGTCTAATCCCATCCGCTTCAAGCTTTGATTCAAGCT
>JBBDTA010000041.1:3570-8654 GCA_040904605.1 Paenibacillaceae bacterium | reverse complement strand
TGGTTTGATTCTCAAAGGAATTGGGATTTATACCCAACAAGTGGGTAAGTCCTGTAAACAATGATAAAGTGAAACATACGTTCTGACTATGCACTCTGCTCAGGAGGGAGAAACCGCGGAAAACCATTCGCGGGCCGTTCACGTGCTAACCCATACTTCTTGGTGTTGAGTGGTGGGTTTAGGTTGGGGTTTTCTGTTGAGATACAAATTAGCCACCTTTCGAGTGGCTAATTCGTATCAAATGACCGATTTCTCTCATTTAGCCACTCTACTTCTTGCTCTAATTTCATAGTAGAATAGAGGGAATCCTAGCAATGTATCGTAAGACTTTCTTAACAATTGATTTCTTTCTACATAACCTTTGTAAGGTAAACTGATATCATTTTCTTGGAGGTGATCTCGTGGTAGCAACCATACTAGTTGCAGATGATGAGCGGAATATTACTGATGTTTGTAAAAGATACCTGGAGCTTGAAGGATATCGTGTAGTAGTAGCAGATGATGGGCAAGAAGCGTTGGATTTATGGCGCTCTGAGAACCCTGATGTTGTTATTCTGGATTTAATGATGCCTAAGATAGATGGATGGAAGGTTTGCGAAGAAATAAGAACGAATCAAGACACGCCTGTAATCATGCTCACCGCTCTTGGTGAAGAACGTGATCGCATTATGGGACTAACGATGGGGGCAGATGATTATTTGGTCAAGCCCTTCAGTCCGCGGGAATTGGTGCTACGGGTGAAAGCAATTCTTCGCAGAACGAATAGAATGTCTCGGACTGGGTCTGATACGTCGGAAGACGTAATTCGCTTTGGAGAGCTAGAGATATATCCGGCTAGTCGAATAGTCAGAATAAGTGGAAGTGATGTGGAACTCACTCTCAAGGAATTTGATCTATTACAATATTTAGCCCAGCATCCCGAGCAAGTGTTCTCCCGCAATCAGCTTCTCAACCAGCTGTGGGACATTGATTACTTTGGTGATACTACAACCGTAACGGTTCACATCAGGCGTCTCCGTGAGAAGGTTGAGGATAACCCATCACAGCCCAAATATATACGTACAGTATGGGGAATAGGCTATAAATTTGGAGGACGTGATGCTACGTGAAGCTGAGAACTTACTTATGGTTAGCTAATGGAATAAGCACGGGATTCATCATCCTCAGCTTGCTATTCAGCTACAGTCGAATGCTCCTTACCTTTGATGTTGTGGTCTGGTTATCCGTAGTGACTTTACTAAGTGCAGCCGTATCTACCATTATATATTATTACTCGACAAAGCCTGTATTGAGATCGATCGAGCGTGTCACTGAACAATCACGACGAATTGCCGAAGGTCACTTTCTAACGGATGTGGAGCTATCCGGGCCGCAGGAAGTTCAACAATTAGCTGAGCAGTTTAATCATATGTCTGCAAGGTTACATGAAAGCTTCGAGCAGATTCGCACCTCAGAGGCGTCTAGACGCAAATTGGTTGAGAATGTATCCCACGATTTACGGACTCCTCTAGCATCGATTCGATCATTCGTTGAGGCACTTCAGGATCATGTCGTTCGTGATGAAGAGACCTTTCGTCGGTACTTGGCAACAATTGCACTTGAGACCACTCGCCTTAGTGGTATGATTGAGAATTTGTTCCAGCTCTCACGACTTCAAGCAGGCGCTGAACAGTTCGAACCAATTCTTTACCATCTTGAGGATTTGATTGTAGAAACTCTCCAAAGCCATGATCTCCAGATGGAAGAGAAGAAGCTGAGGGTTACAGTCGATATTCCTGAGCATATGCCCAGCATTCCGCTAGTGCCGATTCAAATCAAGAGGGTGTTAGGAAATTTCCTGCAGAATGCCATTCGTTATTCACCCGTTTATGGAAAGCTGCACATCCAAGTCGAACCGTATGGTGAGGATTATGTGGAAGTATCAGTACTGGATGAAGGCGGAGGTATATTAGAGACCGATACGGAGCTTGTATTTGAGAGATTCTATAGAGCAGATAAGTCACGCAGTCGAGAGAAGGGAGGAGCCGGTCTTGGCTTAGCTATAGCTAAATCTCTTGTGGAGCTTCATGGAGGAACAATAGGAGTTAATAGTAACATAGGAGAAGGTAGTCGATTCTGGTTTCGACTCCCGTCACGAATGAATTGAATTCGTAAGAAACTGTTAATGATTTGGTTAGTTGGTTGTAAGCCCAAACCTATATCGTTAGTACCGAAGTACAAATTATATTCGGAAGGAACGATGTAATGATGGGATTCAGGAAAACAGTAATCGCTATTGTATTGTCTCTAGCACTTGTAGTACCTAGCGTAGCCCTCGCAGCTGAGATGGACATGAGGGATACTGAGATGAAAGACATGGACATGATGGATTCTGAGATGAAAGACACCGATATGAAAGACATGGATATGATAGATATGTCCGATGCGTATATGGGTGTTAAAACGATGACCAAGGGTGAAATGGAATATGTTGAGCTTCGTCTGCTAGCAACCAATTTAGGATATGTGATCGAATGGAATGCGATAACAAGGGCAGTTACTCTTACAACCATAGCTAAAGATGACAAGATGATGGATATGATGAGCAAGTATGTCATTGAACTTAGAATTGGAGTAATGAGTATCATCGTTAATGGCATGAAGCATGACACCACCTACATGCCAATGATCGTTAATGGTCGCACATATGTAACGAAAGCATTCGCAGATATGTATGTTGTACAGATGATGAAGTAATAAAGCCATATGATTGTACGCATAACAAAAGACCGTTGCGTAGGAATTGATCTGCTGACGGTTCTTTGTTATGCACAGTTAAACCCCTCAATTGCACTTATGCATCTGAGCGAACCTGGCCCTTGAATATTTTACTAGAAATCATAATTGGGATAAATGTAAGGTGACTCCGGCGCTGTGATGGATTCAATCGATTCCGGTTTGAATACCATGATCTCATTTCCCTCATATACGGTTGTCTCAATCTGGCCACGGACCTTAATCCATGAATCGTTCTTATATTTGGCCGCGCTCGCATCCTCCACGAGTACACCATAAGGGAGGGCGTCTGCGGAACAGCAGTCCATAGCAAATCGGCCAACGACGAATTGGTTCTGATTCATGTCCGGCTCTCGATAAACAAACCCACTAATTTCTACCTTTTTGCCAGTAAAGCTATCTAGGAACAGATCAATGGCTGTTAGAATTTCCATGAAAAGCTCATCCTTCACAACAATCACATCATCCTGGTATATTTGCTTGGAAAGTCGAGCGAAATCCTCATTATATTCATCGGTAACGAATAAAGCGTTTAATTGTTCCTCCGTCAGGGTAGTCTCTCCAGTCGGTTGATTGGAGGATGATGGCTCGATAATGACTAGCTCCTCGGGGATGACTGCTTCAGGCTGAGCCTGCACGGTTCTACTCGTAGTTGAGGCACTGAGATTCATCCCTTTCTTCGATGCTAGAGCAGTACCCATCGTAGCATTCGGCAGCAGAAATCCTAGCAGAAGCGGGAATACGAACAGGCTATAGATCATGATGTGCTTCCATACGGAACCAGTAGGTGTATGATCACAGTCGCAATCCACGGCCATGGACGATTGATTCCGCAGATATCGATAGGCAGAGTACATCTGGTACATCCCGATAACGTAAAAACCGATTGCTGAGAGCTTGACCAAGATCAGCATGCGAGGAGCGATATATAGATTAATGTTGCCGCTCTTGATCAAATAAGTGATCAAGATGGAGAAGCTAAGCACAATTACGGATCTAATTAAATAATGAAAGCCCAGAGCACGATTCGATGAAATCATAGCACTAACCCCTTTCTACAAGAATAAGATCCGCTCAAGGATTAACGAGGCAGCAAGAACGGTTGTAAAGATTAGTAAGGATAGAATTAATACAAATCTCGTCTTGAAGATAGCAAGAAGCATTAATGTTCCCTTGAAGTCGAGCATTGGACCGAATACGAGAAAGGAAAGTAAGGAGCCTGCTGAGAATGTAGAGATGAAGGATGATGCCACAAAAGCATCGGAAGTAGAGCATAATGATATGATATATGCGAACGCCATCATGAAGAAATGAGAGCTTAGATCACCAGTACCAACAGACACCAGCCATTCTCTGGATAGCATCGTCTGCACAAGTGCTGCTAGAAATGCGCCGAACACCAGATACTTACCCATCTCAAAAAATTCGTCAGACGAATGCTTGAGTACCGTGTTCCATTTACCACCATGGTGATGATGCTCCTCCTGGCTATGCTCATGGGTATGTCCGTGTGTAGGTCCATGGGAATGCTCATGATGACTATGGCGTAGAGGATTGCTACGAACGAATCGATACACAATCAAGCCAATAATCAATGCACATATGAAGGCAAGACCCATCCGCGAATAGGTGATTTCCGGACGAGAGCGGAATGCCATGAATGTGGAAGCGAACACAATAGGATTGAGAATAGGCCCTGCCACGATGAATACAACAGCAATATATAACGGCATTCCCTTGTGAATAAGTCTTCGCATTACAGGTATCATACCACATTCACAAATCGGGAAGATAATGCCGATTACGCATGCATATAACACGCCTAGAATCGGATTCCGGGGGACGAGACGCTGAATCACATGTTCAGGCACGAAGGTTTGCAGCAATGCAGATATAAGCACACCGATTAGAATGAAAGGGAAGGCTTCGAGAATGATGCTAATGAACATGATTTTGAAGCTTTGTATGTTCGTACCAACAAGTAAGCTAAGATCCGGCATATTTTGGTTTGTCACAATGAGATATACATAGATAAGACAAACGAGGGTGATGATATTTAAGCTCCATCGGGTTACAGTTGACGGCATAATAAAGCTCCCTTTCACATTCATTCCTTCAAGCCCTATCATATGCGGTATTCAACCCGAGTAGGACAGCTACTTCTTATTATATGGGTTATATCGAACATTGCCAATATCTATCGAGAGCTGCTACAAAAATCCCCAGCCTCTCAAGGCCAGGGATTGTAGGGTGTGACTTATTGCAAAGTTGTCTCCAAAGTAGCTTTAGCTTCGGGTATTATCTTCAAT
>JBBDTA010000041.1:0-3470 GCA_040904605.1 Paenibacillaceae bacterium | reverse complement strand
TACATTTAGCTATATTTATGGATTTAAGGAGATTCCATGATCATCGTCTATACATACGGTTACTAAGTTACATAGAGTAATGTAGGTCAAAGGCAGGGAGGTGCTTTCTTATGTCAGCTGTTGGTGGATATGGTGTAGGAGGTTTCACAACGACTGGAGTCATCCTTGTTCTGTTTATTTTACTCGTAATCGTAAGTCGTTCCTGGTTAGTTTAGTTGTATATTTATCAGAATAAGCAGTGCTAAAAAAGAGATAAGTAGGCGCGATAAAGACCCTTACCCGGAGCCGGGTAAAGGTCTTCTGTTCATCTTGAGCAATTAATACAATATACTAAAGAATGGAGATATTAATCTGGCGTTCTTGATCGGAGGACCGCTTCTTCACCATTCGAATTTCAAGAATTCCATCCTTGAACGAGGAGCGGATTCCGACCGTATTCACTTCGCAGGGCAATTGAACCTTCTTCTCTGTCTGGTTAGGAAACCCCTCCACTCTTAGGGACGCTGCTCTGACATATACCCTCAATAATTCAGGGTTAAGTGAATTGGGAAGCTGGATGCGGACTATGACAGACTTGTGTGTTTCGAATATGTTATGTGTATACAGCTCCTTGCTCTGGGAAGGCAACGGTTGTGTAAGAGCTTCCTGAACGACGTGCTCAAACCATTCAGGCTTCATCATTAAATCTGCAGGCAGGGATAATCCAGAGAAAGGAAATCCTCCATTGAACAATCGTTCCATCGCTGCCCAAGGGTCTGGGCTTTGCGACTGCTTTTTGGCTTTCACGGCGCACCTCCGTCATTCGGATTACTCCTATATATATGTGGATATCTTAAACTTCGTTTATGATTTACTGGAGGATCATGATATAATTTATACATCAATTACCCATGTGGTATTAGGGGCTGTGGTGCTCGTGGAATCGAAGGGTCTCTTCATTGGAATTGTTAAATTGGACGGCCAGTTAGATGCTTCGTGCATCTCTTATAAGGAAACAATCTATACATCCAAAAGCGGGAAACATGTGGAACGGTTCATACACCATGGGATAAGTTACATATATAAACCGTGTACAGCAGCTGCAGCTCGTATAGAGCGATGGGCACAGCAATATCTGATTCCCTCTATTGAGGGTGTGAAGGTTCCCTATTTACTGGCGAGCGGTGGCACTGAAGATCCAAAGCTCGATTGGATTATTTACGAGGATCTAGGTCCTCTTATACACTGTAATAACCCAGACGATATCATTAGAGCTGCTGAAATCATCCCCTCTTGGCATCGATTACCGACAGATTGGGTGCCACGGAGTATGATAGGGCATAGTCCTAGTTATACAGAAGTGCTGAAGGCCATTTCCAGGGAACAAGCTAATGTGAATGGTATATTGGCAGCGAATGGGATATCCCCATCGGATATCTCAAGCTGGTGGACACAATTACCGAACTGGGAACAGTTCATACAAGATCATCAGCGTGTATCGCATGGAGACTATTACCCGCTTAATATTGCCTTTCGAGCTCAAGAATCCATTGTTTTGGATTGGGAATTTGTGCATGTGAATAGTGTGTATTGGGATTTGTATTCGTTGATGGATATTACAAGCCACAGATACCCGCGTATTCCCCTCAGTCATGTAGAGCGTGAAGCTGCACTTCTTCAATACTGGACGAGCATGGGAAGCGTTACACCCACCGAACCTGATAACGATTTTATTCGAGGCTATTATGCGTTCGCATCTGTATATTCCGTTTGGATTCTGACTTTAATTGAATTGGATCTTCGACAAACTGTGTTCATAGACTCATTAAGAAGACAGCAGGAAGAAACCCTTATGGTGTTCCAACAATGTATGCGGGGATTAAATATTATGCTTACGAAGTAATTTTTTCAACTGCTTGTGCACCTATTACAAGCTTTAAGGAGTAGTGTATGAAGCAACCATTCATCTCGATTATTATTCCTACATACCATAGATTAGGAGCGCTAGCCGAATTGTTAGAGGCGCTTCATAGGCAAACTTATAAGAATTTTGAAGTCATCATCGTGAATGATGGTGGACCTTCGGTTGCTTCGGTCGTGGTGTTGTATCCAGAGCTACAATGTACATATAAGGATTTGCCGGATAATAAGATGCATGTGCATGCGAGAAATCGGGGGCTGGAGTTGGCGACAGGTGAGCTGATTATGCTATGTGACGATGATGATCTCATCGTACCGGAACATATTGAGAGGATGGTAGCGGGACTAGGAGATAACGACTTAGTCTATGCTGATGTGGAAATTGTGCAGTATTCAACAGATGAACAGAGTGGATCACGCAAGCCTATTTCCCGTCAATTATTTGCTTATGATGATGAAATGGAGGGAATGCGTAAGTTCTCCACCTTCATGTCATCGGGGTGTCTATATCGTCGATCTATTCATGATGTGATAGGATACTTTGATGAAACGATTCACCATTATTGGGATTGGGACTTTTACTTGCGAGTAGTAGAACGATTCCGTGTCAGAAGAGTGCCGGTGGCTGGAGTGTTATATGCGTTCTCTCCTTCTGGAGGTAACATGTCGGGTGATCTAGAGGATATGCGTCTATACCTAGATAAGCTTTCTGCGAAACATGGTTTAGGCTGGCTGCCAACGAAGAACTTCTTTCTGCTGTTAGAGGAGCCTGGCGTGAAGAACAGAGTGGCGAAGAGTGAGATTGTATGGGATGGGTTAGGCATTGAGTCACGCATGGAGTAGTGGACACGAAGCATCGAGCTTACTTGAATCAGGCTTGTCGAGATAATAATCGTGAATTGTTCGCCAAGGATGTAAAATCATCACATGTACCAATTCCACTAACGGTAGGAGAAGGATGACTTTTGCGTTCGCATGTACCCTGGATCATATCGTCGCCTATTTGGAAAAATTCGCAATTATAACAGCTCTTATTGAGATGTGGAGCGGTTGATTTATAGGTAATAGGATTCCCTTCAAAGTCATTGATGATAGCATTCATACGATCCTCGAACATCATTGTCCTTCGTTTAATCTCCTCAGTAATCGTGTTTATTGTAACAGTATTCATAATTTGCCCCTCAACTAACACAGATTGAATAGCGATTGTCATATTTCGTATGTCGGCTGTATCTTTCTCCAAATTCTCACCCCCGAATGAACAGCAGTTGCAAAATATTATCAAAAAAAATACCTTTCATTATCGTACAATAGACCTAAGCTGACATGTTGTTTCATTTAATTGTTAAATTTTTATTGACAATGTTTGTCATATATGATAATTGAAAGTAGCTAGTAGTCAGATTTTAAAAAATTGCAATATTCAAAATACTATTTATCAGATATAATGGAATTTGGAGGGGGATGTTCGATGGATTTTGTTCTATTCTCTATATTCTCGTCGATGGAAGTCACTGCGATGTTTGCTATCATGTTCGCCTTATTTAGATTTGAATATCCGTTCTATCATG
>JBBDTA010000040.1:0-8818 GCA_040904605.1 Paenibacillaceae bacterium | reverse complement strand
CCCCGGAGTATATCCGATTAGATGAGAATATCCCGAGAATCGTATCTCATTTCTTTGAAGCGGAAAAACCCGTCGGCGCGATTTGTCATGCTGTTCTTGTACTAAATGCATTGAAATCCAATACGTTCTTCGCAGGACGCACAATGACCGCTTACACAGCATGTCGTCCGGATGTAGAAAATTTAGGTGCAGTTTATGCAAAAGATACGTTACACGTTGATGGGAATATCGTCTCAGGTCATGCTTGGCCGGATCTACCTGGATTTATGAGGGAATTTCTGAACTTATTGAAGAAGTGAGATGGAACGAGGAATTACTCAGTCGTCGATTTCAAGTAAATAGAAGTAACGGTTTATGATGAAGGGGAATCCGCGGTTCACATTGCGGATTCCTTTTTTTGAATAAAATATTCGGATTAAGTCAATCGCGAGATTGGGAAAACTCGGCGAATTGGAATGATGATCAGTGTGGCGGCTATTGCTTTCAACGCGTCTCCTAGCAGGTAAGGATAGCAGCCAGCAACCATCGCTTTATGAAAGGAAAGTCCCGTTACGTGCATGAGCCAAGGCACCCCGGATATATACACAATTAGTGAACCGAAAACCTCCAAGCTCAAGAAAATGAGTACATAAGCGAGTGTACTATTCGATTTAACTCTCTGTGTGGCAAGACCAATGAGTAATGCCGATATCGGCCACATCCATACATAACCGCCGGTCGCCCCGAGCAGCGTACCTAGTCCACCTTGTCCGTGTAGGAGGGGAAAGCCAATGGCTGTTAAAGCGACTATGATGAATATGCTGAAAAAACCATACCTGGGGCCGAGCAATCCACCAGCTAACATAACAGCCATGGTCTGTAGTGTAATGGGTACGGGCGTGAAACCGAGCGGAATGCTGATAAAACCGAATACGACAACAAGTGCGGCGAATAATGCGCTGAAAGATACACCTCTCATACTGAGCTTAAGCATTGAATTCTCTCCTCATAATTTGGTATAGTAGTAGCAAATGATTGTTAACCTATGGAATCTATTTTTGGTTAACAATTGGGATTGTAGCATATTGCTTTGAGAAATGGTAGGTAATTATATGGATCGAGCTTCCGTTGCAATATCAATCGATAATCTATCTGTCGCATATGCAGGAACCGATTTGAAGAGGTGGGCTCTTCAGGAGGTTTCTTTAGATATACTCAACGGCTCATGGACATCGATCGTCGGTGCGAACGGAAGCGGCAAGAGTACATTGGCTAAAGTCATAGCCGGATTATGCGAGCCCACCGAAGGTAGCATGATGAAAGCTGAGGATGCCCGTGTGCATATCGTTCTGCAGAACCCTGAGACACAAATTCTGGGAGACACGGTATTCGAAGAAATCAACTTAAGCTTGAGAGATTTCGACCAAACGAAAGACCGCAGGCATACGGTCCGATCTATTCTTGATGAGGCAGGGCTGACGTTATTGCTGGATACGCCGACAAATCAATTGTCCGGGGGAGAGAAGCAGCTTCTGAACATTGCCGCCTGTGTGGCCGCAGGGGCTACCCTATTCGTGCTGGACGAAGTGACATCGATGCTGGACAACGCTTCACGCGATCAGGTAATACAGGTTATGCAGAAGCTGAACGCTAGAGGGGCTACGATCCTATGGTGTACACACCGATCTGAAGAGCTTGGGCTTGCTGAGCGCGTAATATTATTGGAGAAGGGGCACGTGTCCTATGACGGAACAACTCGTAACTTTCTATATGGGGATCCTTATACAGTGACCAGTCCTTGTGAACAATGGGGGATGGAACTTCCCTATGTCGTTCAGGTAGTCAAGCAATTAGAGAAGAGAGGATATAGCTTGCGTGTGCTACCACTCTTACCGCAGGAGCTTAGCGAAGCTATCAAAGAGAGATGCCTATAAACGTAGAGGATTTAACGATAGAACCTATATTGAAATCAATTAGCTGCACGCTTACGGATCATAGAGTAACACTCATCATCGGACAATCAGGCTCTGGGAAATCGACGTTACTTCGGGCATTAGCCGGTCTATTGAAGATAGAAACAGGTTCCGTCTCGTATGACCATGTCCCGCTGTGGAACAAGAGAAAGGTTAATAGAGAGGTACTTCTTCAGAATGCGATAGCTTTTCAATCCCCGGAGCATCAGCTGTTCGCGCAAACCGTACAAGGAGAATTCGACTATTCACTACGTCCATACCGGGTAAGTTTCACGGAGCGCACTCGTCGCACGAACGAAGCCTTAGAGGAAATGCAGCTACCGCAATCTATGCTGCAACAATCCCCGTTCGAGCTTAGTGGAGGGCAGAAGCGTAGCATAGCATTAGCCACACTACTAGCAACCGATGCGGCATGGCTGCTTCTTGATGAGCCTTCGGCTGGATTAGATGCAGCGGCAGTTGTTCGGCTTAGGGAACAGCTTCATGGATGGAAGAAGAGTAGAAGTATCGTCATGGCAACGCATGACTGGGAGTTTTTCTTACCCGTTGCGGATCGAATTCTGTTGATGGCAGATGGGAGGCTGCTCGCTGAGGTGACGCCAGCTGAGCTTTCGACAACACCGGGCTTGTTACTTCAGGCAGGCATCGGAGTGCCAGATGCGATGAAGGTCTCTTGCGAATTACAGAAGACGGGAATGGCTATGCCGATGCAGCTTCTCTCCCCGGAGCAGATGGCTGTAGAGATCATAGATCGATGGGAGGGAAGGAATCCTCCTGCCACAACGTTAGTGAAGGAGAAGGCTTGCACCTCTTACAAGCAGACCGTAGATTTGGCTGAGGAGCATGGCCTGCTTAAGCGATGGGTTTACCGTGTAGAGGCAAGGCTCAAGTGGCTGATGTATATGACCGTATCTGTATTCATCCTGCTGCAGCATCAATGGCCTGGAATGGCAGTTGCCATAATAATAACATTCACAACCCTGCTCCTATTACAAAAAAAACACGCCTTGCAGGCAATAAAGCTTAGTAAACCGTTGTTATTTTTCATTGTAATCGCTGCATTATTCTCGGGCTTACAAGTATCTCTAGAAGACGGTTTTATATTGGATTTGGATGTATATGCGTTGCTGACTACGATTCGGAGAATGCTGCCATTCCTTGCTGTGACATTGGTCGGCTTCGTATTCAGTTTGTCTACGAGTACTACGGAGATGAAGCAAGGGCTTGAGAAGGGGCTGTCTGTGTTCGAACGCTTCCGAGTTCCGACGACCATGCTGGCGTTAGCCGCATCGCTTGTACTGCGGTTTATTCCGATGATTCTAGAGGAAACTGAGCGATTCTCGCTCATCGCCGCCGCCCGTGGTAAACGAGTCGTCAGAAAAGGGCAAATTCGCATACGCGACGTCCATGTGTTCACAATTCCTCTGCTGATCTCCTTGTTCCAGATGGTAGAGGATTTAATATTGGCAATGGAGATTAAAGGGTACATGGATAAGAACAAACGAAAGGGGAGCTAGTATGAGCATTCGGTTACGTGGTCATCACTTGCTATGCCTGCTCGGTTATAGAGGGATGGGCTATTCGGAGCCATTCGCGAAGAACATGACAGGGGTATACGAGCAGCTGTGGCTAGAACCGGCAACACCAGTGACTATTGTCAAAGGCTCGGATGACTTGTGCAAGAGTTTTCCATGTGATCAACCGAATCATTGCGATAACCATAACGTGCATGAGCGAGATGAATTTATCCGTAAACACCTTGGGCTAGAGGTCGATGATTGTTTAGCATGGCAGCAAATCTTAGATCGGGTTAAGTCCCGTGTGAAGCCACATCATATCCCTGAGTGGTGCGCCACATGCCAATGGCTTTCTTATGGTGTATGTGAGGAGGGTGTGAACAGAATAGCTAGTGGAGTTGGATTGCTATCACCCTCTAGCCTTAATAATAAGTCGTGATTTTCTTTGACGTGGCATGTGGGAGGTTAGGCACGGAAGAGTCGGATTAAATGTAATTATGCAGTTATATTCAGCTTGAAAGCTTCATATTGAGGGTTTAACTGCATAAATGCAGTTAATTCTCGGAAAAATGATGTTATTGTGCATAATCGCGGTAAACAGATGTACTTTTACAGTTAATGACTAAAAACAAGGTTTTTTTTCGATTGTAACTGTACTATTGCAGTTAATGATGATCACGATCACTCTTTTTCAACACGGATTGTATAATGAATAATTATTAATAGGGTAATAGCTGATAGGAGACTGGTTAACATGAAAGCTGATTTCACATGGTATGAGGATCAGACACACCGTATCATCCGGAAGAATAAAGAGGTATGGCGCTTACAGGATGGATCGCTATACTTTCTTACCCTGCACTGACCTCTCGATCAATCTTTTATAATGGGTATATCCCTGCAAGAGGATTTTCAAGTTACATACCAGAGTATTTCGTGGTTAATTGCTAGCTTCTATGTGGCTAGTGCAATCGGTCGAGTGCGGCATTGTACCCGGTTGGTATGAGTGTCATTCGATCGATCGTTACAGATAATCAAGCTAGCGTTTTGGCTGTTTTATCTATATTCTCATTTGCTTCTGCGGGTCTTGGTCCCTTCTTAGGCGGGGTGCTCATCCATTATGGAGACTGGCAGCTCATATTCCTTATTAATTTCCCATTTATTGTTGCTTCTCTTATTTGGGTACGGTTTCTATGCTAATCGGTACAATAAGTATGCTGCTCGTTCAGGACGTGTCACACGCTATTGTCATATCCCTCATCCCGATTCCTAGGAACGATACTCTCATCTAGCATATTATCTGTATCAAGCCTCGTAACCTTCCAGCCCATCTCGGCAATAGCCAAATTCGTTGTTAAATGAGGAAACTTGTAATTTTGCTCAAGAACATCCGATTTGGTATATTTGCCGTTCCTATTAGGAAGCTCATACATATGCTATAGGATAGGAGGGGGGTGAAAGAATGAGGATCGCCTTCATCTGTACGGAGAAGCTTACGGTTCCTCCTATTCGAGGAGGGGCTATTCAAATTCTAATCGATGGAGTAGCACCTTATATCGGCGGAAAGCATGATCTGGCTATCTATTGTATAACAGACCCCGATCTTCCCGAGCGGGAAATACACAATGGGATTGAATATATTCGTATACCACGTGAAGATTACAATTTCGAAGTGGCCAAGGAATTATCTAAGCGCTATCACAGGAAGCAATCTTATGAACTGATCCATGTCTTTAACCGACCGCGGGATATTCTGCTATATAAGTCTGCTATGCCGGATAGTAGATTTATCGTTAGTCTCCATAATGAGATGTTCAAGGAATCTAAGATTTCGGAGGAAATGGGGAAATTGGTCATAAAGGCCGTTGATGGGATTATGTCCATCAGTAACTATATTGGACACACGATCATCTCGCGCTTTCCAGCTGCCAGAACCAAAGTAAGAACGATATATTCCGGTATTAATCTGAACATATATAAGCCCGTGTGGGCAGAAGAAGCACAATCCACTCGGAATGAGCTTCGACGTCAATATGGCGTTGCTCAGAAGAAGGTCATATTATTCGTTGGGCGACTAAGTCAAGTTAAGGGTCCTCACATTCTTATTCAAGCGATGGAGCAAGTCATTCAAGAGCATGATGATGCGATTCTACTTATTATTGGAAGTAAGTGGTTTAGTGATAATGGGATGGATGCATACACCTTAAGTCTTCGTCGGCTCGCACAATCGCTTGGAGAGGATCGGGTCATATTCACGAATTTCATTGCTCCTAGTGAAATTCCATCTCACTTTCTACTAGGGGATATATTCGTGTGCAGCTCCCAATGGCAGGAGCCTCTGGCTAGAGTCCATTATGAAGCAATGGGAGCGGGACTTCCTATTATTACTACCCATCGTGGCGGCAATGCTGAAGTCATTCGTGCTGGTGAGAATGGAATCGTGATCGATGATTATAGTAACCCGCAAGCTTGGTCTGCTGTGATTTCCTATCTCTTATCGAATCCAGCGGAAGCGATGAAGCTAGCAAGAGCAGGCAGAGCAATAGCAGACAAAAATTTTGGGTTCGAGCATGCTGCTGGGCGGTTGGAGAATCTATATCTTAGTGCAATGCGAAGAAGGAGGTAAAGAAATGGATACTATATTCGCTGAGGTGGTCAATAAGGCGATATCTAACTATCCACTCGAAGCTATCAAGATTTACCTGTTATCTTATAAAGGGAAGAAAGCCGTCTGGTCGATTCAAACCAACATCGGGGAAGTCATCATGAAGAAGGTCCCTTTCAATGAGAACCATATCGTATTCATGATCCATGCGATTGATTACTTGAAGGCGAATGGCATCCATACACCAGGGGTACTCAGAACCCATTCTGGTGAGGGGTACGTTAAACAAGATGGCGAATACTTCGTCTTATTCGAGGCGGTTCATGGTCAATCACCGGATTACGATCGTGAGGAGGAGCTGTTGAAGATTCTGCGAGGATTAGCTTCCTTCCATCGTGCTTCCAGAGGGATTGAATCACCGACGGGGACATTCCCCTCGTTCCTCCTATTGGAATGGGAGGCGGATTATCAGATTAGATATGAGCGTCTATTGGAATGGAAGGTACAGAGATCCCAGGCCCAAGATCAGAGCGAATATGACCTTTTATTCCTCCTGCATGTGGACACACAGCTTGAGCAATGCCTAGCGGCGATCGCTATGCTTCAGCAATCTTACTTCGATCAATGGGTGCAAGAAACGATGGCAGTGAAGACTTTGTGCCACCAAGACTATGCCGCTGGGAATTTGGCGATTGGAAATGATGGCCATCTGTACGTGTATGATATGGACTCATTGACCGTAGATCTCCCCGTACGTGATATCAGGAAAATTCTGAACAAAGTGATGAAACAGCGGCCAGAGTGGGATCTGCAGGTGATGATGGCGATGATGAAGGCTTATCAAGAGGTGAATCCACTAACGAAGGACCAATATCTGGTTCTTGCAGCAGATATTCAATTCCCGCATTTGTTCTATGGGCAGATATCCAAATATTACGAGAAGAGAGAGAGCAAATGGACAGCAGAGAAGCATATCACTCGCTTGAATGAGATGATGACTACTGAATTAAGTAAACCACTCGTGCTCCAATCGTTCCTTGCCCGATTAGATGAGGTGATCGACCATGGAAGCTAATGATTCATTATTGGACTTAGGTGCGCAATTAATGGCGGAGCATTATCCCCATCTGGAAATCTTCAAGATTGAAGTCATCCAAGGTGGAGGGATCAAGACGATATGGAAGCTTGAGACTTCAATAGGCACAGTATGTCTCAAGCGAATTAGAAAGTCGATTCCGATCGTCAAATTTACGACTGCCGCACAAGCCTATCTGGCAAGCAACAATGCGCTAGTCGCTGATATTATCCCTACCAAGGATGACGGGTTATATTGTATTCATGAAGGATACGCGCTGGTTCTCTACAACTGGATCGAAGGTAGCGACTTGAGGATGGATGAGAATTGGGATGATCTAAGTGCGGGTCTTAAGGGATTAGCGGAGTTCCAGCAAGCTTCGATTGGCTTTATTCCGGATGATGATTGTGCCGTCTATGATCGAATGGGGGCATGGCCTGACCACTATATGAAGATGTACGAGGAGCTCATGAAGTGGAAAAACCAATCGGATACGCTGACCTCTAGCTTCCATCAGACTTATTCCAGTACGTCCGAACAGATGATTGCAATAGCCAAGCAAGCCATTCAATTGCTGCAAGACTCTGCTTATTCAGAATGGGTACATTCAATCGGCAAGTATGGCTATCTGTGCCATCAGGATTATGGCAAAGGGAATGCGCTGTTAACGGAACAAGGTGTGTATATTCTCGACCTAGACAACCTTGCCTACGATCTTCCTATACGAGATGTGCGTAAGCTGATATCGAAATATATGGACCACTTGGAACGGTGGGATGGAGAGGTATTGGAGCGCATCATCAGCTGCTACGAGTCGATCTTACCGCTTAGTCCAGCTCAAAGAAGGATCCTGTATATTGATCTATTATTCCCTCACAAGTACTACGGGTATGTGAAGAACCCATTCAAGAAGGGAGAAGCAGGGGAGCTCAAGAAAATTCTCGAGGATTACCAATTCGAAATAGAGAAACAAGCAGTCCTTAACCAACTACTAGGGAGGTAAATGCACATGAAGCTAGAAGAAGAATTTGTGGGCCGAAAGGAACAGTTCGCTGAATATCTGAGAGTCATAGCCGATCAACTGTCTACGGATAACATCATAATCAGAGGACAGCAGATTTATCTGCCTGATGCTGAGATGGAATATAAGATTCGTCACAAATCGGAATTTGGAGCGAATAAATTGTCCATATCGATCGAATGGTTGGATTGATGTCATAGGAGTTTCCATACGAAGGAGGCTTTCCTCAAGTAGATAATCTACTAGAGGAACAGCCTCCTTCATGTATATATCAGGATTTACTCTTATTCGCTCCGCCGATATACCATCTTTGATATGAACTTTTGGAGGTCAAACCTGTAAACAAATTTTCAAGATGCTCTCTCCGAGCACAGAAATCTAGAGAAACAATGGTTTGAAGTTGTCGGAGCGGCTTGAAGGAAAGTATAATATGATTGTCGAAATGGAAAGTACCTTCTATCGCTATTAGGGAAGATGTACTCAAGATTTTCCAAAATAAATAATGTGCAAGTCTCTCAAGTCGTATATAATAGTGCATATTGTCGTATTATGTATTGCGAGAAAGGGCTGAGAGACTTATATATTTATATTTGGCTCAGTTCTGCTTAATTGTTGCTTAGACACCTGTGGCACTTTCATTCCTAGACC
>JBBDTA010000039.1:0-8969 GCA_040904605.1 Paenibacillaceae bacterium | reverse complement strand
TGATTGCTGCAATTATGGGCTTAGGTGCTGCTTTTGGTTTTCGTTGTCTTGGTCGTGATAATGGTGTTTAAACCATTCTAATAGTAGTAACCAAATTAGGAGTTACAACACATGGGATCGATGGAAGGTTATGCTTTTTATTTGTTAGTGTTTAGTGGGTTTGGTCTCCTCCTGAGTATTCTTTCCTTTCAATATCGGAAGGTACCCGGGAGGCGTTATTTCTGGATATTAAGTGCGATCGCTGTTCTGATCATACTAACCACGGCACTCGAATTGTTGTCGAATACGTTTCTCGTCAAATTATGGTTTAGAAATATCCAACAAATCCCATTTTTCTTGAATGCGCTTATTATCGTTGCCTTTGTATTGGATTATATCGGTAAATCTAAGGAAAGCGTAGATAAGTTACTCAAGCTATTGTCCATTCCGATTATTATATATGTGCTGCTTATCTTCACGGACCAGTTTCATCACCTGATGCGTGATGATATCGGGCTCAGAACAGTAGGTTCATTAAGTGAAATTATCGTTCAACCAACGATCCTCAACAGGCTGTTCATCATATATAATCAAATCCTAAGCATTACTGCAATATTCATTCTAGCGATCAGCTTGAAGAATACACCCAAACATTATTTCAAGCAGCACCTCTTGTTGTTAGTTGGAGTCATGTGTCCGATTATTCTTAGACTCCTCCGTTTTCTCCTCCCTTTCGAAATAGTGGGATTTACTGCATTAAGCTTCCTTCCTGCATACATGATTATTTATTATGCATTATTTCGCAATCAGATTCTGTCCATCTGGCCTGTCGCCAAGGATAAAATTTTCGTGAACATGAAGGATGGTGTAATTCTTACGGATCGTTCTGATTTGATTGTGGATTTGAACCCTACTGCAGAGCGGATATTATCAAATCTGAGCGGAGATGTTGGAAAGATATGGATTGGTCAGCACCTGAGCCCTTATATTCATGGTCATGATGAGCTTTTGGAGGCTTTTATCAACAGAGCAGCAATAACTCTTGAAATTACTCCACCTGGAATATCGGAAATCAGCTACAGTGCGACATTAATTCCTATAGGCAACAAAAATAAAAATAGTAAGGGGATGCTTCTTATCCTCTCTGATATTAGTGATAAAAAACGGTATGAGCGAGAGTTGTTCCTGCAAGCGACTATGGATGAATTAACAGGCCTCTACAATCGCAGACATTTCTTATGCAAGGTTAGAGAGAAACTAGTAGAAGCAAGCTCAGTGGCAGTCTCGTTGATTTTATTGGATATTGATGATTTTAAGCGGATTAACGACACACATGGTCATATCGCTGGAGATCATATTCTAACCCAATTTTCGGATAGGTTGAAAGAAGCTTATACAGGATTGGGTATTACGGGAAGAGTTGGTGGGGAGGAGTTCGCTGTATTCCTTGACGGTCTCCATGCAAGTGATAGCTTGAAGGATGCCGAACGATTGCGGATGCTCATTGAAGCCCAGCCGCTCTATTTACCAAGGGAAGGGCTGGGGCTGGGGGCGAACCCATCTTGATCACAATAAGCATCGGTGTTGCATGCGCCGAGAAGCCAGGCGTTACATTCGAACAATTATATCAGCATGCGGATAAAGCGTTATATACATCAAAGGAAACAGGGAAGAACAAGGTGACGTTAAGGGAAATGGATTGAGGGATCGTAACAAGAGCTATGAAGTTTAACGTATTTCGTGATTGCTGTATTGATGGCTAGTTGTAGTCCGCTTCAAGTTAATGTATCATCGTCAACAATAACGTATTTGCGTCGTTTCTGCTAACTACTCGAAGGAGGAGATTTCTCATGTTAACAAGAACAATAGGTCGTCTCGGTTATGAAGGCTCCGTGGTCATGTTCGGTGCAGCAAGTCTAGGGAATGTATCCCAGGTAGAAGCAGACCAGTCTATCTCCTATGCATTAGAGCATGGAGTTAACCATTTCGATACAGCTGCAGGTTATGGTGATGCTGAACTCCGAATGGCGCCGATCATTAGCAAGGCTCGTAAAGATATATTCCTAGCTACCAAGACAGGTCAACGGTCGAAGAAGGAAGCTAAGGAAGAAATTTATCGTTCCATGGATCGAATGCAGGTTGATTCCGTTGATTTACTTCAATTGCATGCAGTCGGTACAATGGAGGAATTGAATCTCTGCACACAACAAGGGGGAGCTCTGGAAGCAGCAATAGAAGCTAAAGAAGAAGGAATTGTGAAAGCTATTGGTATTACGGGTCATGGCCATCAAGCTCCTGCTGTACAGTTGGAGGCGCTTCATCGATATCCGTTCGAGACCCTATTGGTACCGCTCAATTATTATATGTATTCATTACCGGAATATCGTGAAGACATCGATGCCTTGATGGAAGAGGCTCATCGACAAACGGCGGCGGTTCGTGTCATTAAAGCTATCGCAAAGGGTCCGTGGGGCGCAGAGCAAGAACGATCCTATGCAACCTGGTATGAGCCGTTTGATCAACAAGAGATAATTGATGCTTGTGTACACTTTGTGCTTTCTTTTCCGGGAGTAGCTGGATTTGCTAGCGCAGGGGATATTCATCTATTCCCTCTAATCGTTAATGCGGTTCAGAGATACGGCTCAATGAACGAAGATCAAGTGAAGCATATTCTAGGATCGCTTAGTGGTTATACAACAGTCTTCGGTGCACCAACATCCATTGCCTAGAGTAGTCGTCGTTCGATATTACATGTTGAAAGGATTAGACGATGAAGCTGAATCATGGACAACCTATAGATTGGCGTCTACTAGATGGAAGCGCAAGTCCCCTTGATGGGGAGGCGCTGCTTCCGTTTGCTGTTGATGAGCTGGAGTGTCGACAAGTAGGCAAGGGTGCTCAGCCATTCATTCATATATGGCGGCACCAGAGGGCGTTCATCCTGGGCTTACGTGATCGTAAGTTGAAGCAAGCTCAAGATGCGATGGAGGTACTGCAGAACCAAGGATACGCGGTTGCTGTAAGAAATTCAGGTGGTGCTGCTGTGCCGTTAGATGAGGGTGTATTGAATATTTCGCTTATCTTACCTAATCCGGCGGGGACAACGAAGCTGCACGAGGATTTTGCAATCATGGCAGAGCTTATTCAGGAAACAATCAATCGGTTAACGGGTAATATTGCAGTGAGTGTAGGAGAGATCATAGGGGCCTATTGCCCAGGTGCATTCGATCTGGCGATTGGCGGCCGTAAATTTTGTGGAATCGCCCAACGCAGGCAGACTGGTGCTTACATTGTTCAAGCATTCATTGTGATTGAAGGTGTTGGAGCGGAGCGAGCACGATTGGTTGCTGATTTTTACCGTCATGCTGGGAATAACGATGGGGGCTATCCTATCGTTACCGAGCAGGCTACAGCTAGTCTTCAGGAGTCATTCGATTCGGCTTCGGTTACGCATTTTGTGCAGAAATTTAAGGAAATTCTCTTAGGAGATAAAGCGGTACAACAGCAGTCTCATAACTATGATGGTTATAATAAGTTAGAGCTGAGTCAACTGATTACGCAGATGGTGAATAGATATAATACGTATTGAATTAAGAGAGGATTTGAGAATGATTACCAGCTAATTAGATAGTTAACTGCGCCATAAGCACTCGTAAACGTGAGCTCGATGTAACGATCATAGGAAGGCTCGTCCCAATAGGCCGGTGCTTCGAGCTCATGCTTACGAATAAACTTCTGAATGGCGTCTGTCAGCGAAGATGCAAGAATGATATGATCTTTTTCTCTATAGCCTGTAATTGTACATTGAATGAGATCAAACTTATATTTCCTCAAAGTTAAATTCCCCTATTAGGCATTAAGCTCCGATAGATTAGTAATGATCAGATCGAAGCTGAAATTGCGCCCTATCACTTGGATGACCGACTTGATCGGTGAGTTGGTTGTAAATTGTGAACTGCGCTTGACCGACTGTGGCTGCATATTGAGCTCCGAACCTTGATTCGAACGATTCACCAAATAAATACCATTATGTAGATTCAAAAACTCACCAATTGCAGCTTCCATCATTTCCCCTGGGGTGTCTACGTTCTCTTGTGCATAAATGGAAGCTAATCGGAGGAAAGCATCCTCGGTGCCAGCTATAGCTGTTGATCGATGTATCGCATAGTCTTCACTCAGTATCAGTTGCTGGGCAACCCATTCATAAGTCTGTGAATCATTAGTTTGTCCTATCTCCATACGAATATTACTATCGATGAATCGAATCATATTCTTGGCGAACAGGCTCATATAATTGACTAGCACGGAATCCCCCGAGATGCCAGCCTTCAATAATTCAGCCTCTAGGAGTGCCTCGATATCGCCATTCACAATCGCATGGAATTGCTCGTCCGATAAGCTATTCTCCCGCCTGTATTGATTCAGTGCACTTGAGAAAGCCTTATAGCTCATGATTTCATTATCAATTAAGGCTTGTCCGAGTGCGAGATGCGCGCTTGGCTGTGCAGACAGAAGCTCTGCAATCCAATTTTCTTGGATAAAGCCGAGCTCTACAGCAATTTCGCCGAATCGTTTATCCATTCTGGTCTGAACCTGGTGAACTGCTTCAACTTGCTCAGCAGTCATAAATCCACGGTTAATGGCAAGTACGCCTAGCTTAACTCGTATATTCTTTTGAGCAACTAAGGCCTTCTCGAGCTCGTGTGGAGTAATCAAACCTTGATTGAGTAGAAACTGACCGAAGTATTGTGCGAACATTAGCGGTCACCTCGTTGATTGAAGATTTTATTCGCGCATAGAAGGATCTTGAGGTTATACATGAGCGTGCACACTCCTTTTGATATAAATCCTGATATACGCATATTACTCATTCTATCATATCCCTGTCTCATTATTCGACTGCGTGCTGAGAAATTCTATAATAGTCCATTTCCGAATATAATAGAGCTGATTTCTTAATAAATTTATGTTTGACAAAATGATGTGAATCATTTAATATTCATATATAAGTTACTTTAGTTTTTATATTAAATTATATTAAGTAAGTAAATAAGAGGAGGAAAATTAAAATGTCACAAGCCAAATGGGCAGTAGATGCTTCACACAGCAGTATTGATTTTTCGATTAGACACATGATGATCGCGAAGGTAAAGGGTACATTCCATAACTTCGAAGCAGAGATTGAGGCTAATCCTGCAGATTTAACGACTGCCAAGATAAAATTCAGTGTTGACTTAGCTAGCGTGGATACTCGTAATACGGATCGGGATAACCATCTCCGTTCTGCAGATTTCTTCGATGTGGACAATATGCCGAAGATGACTTTCGAAGCCAAGCAAATTACGAGCACTGATGGTAATGAGTATGATGTTGTGGGAGATCTCACGCTTCATGGTGTTACCCGTTCAGAGAAGTTTGCTGTAATCTTTGAGGGAACTGGCAAGGATCCTTGGGGTAATGAGAAGACCGGGTTTAGTGCAACTGGAGCCATTAACCGTAGTGACTATGGATTGACTTATAATGCTGCGCTCGAAACAGGCGGTATCCTTATCGGTGATGAAGTTAAGGTAACGATTGAGATCGAAGCATCGAAACAAGCATAAGAACATATTGCATTCCGTACAGATGATGTGGATGCGGCGATTGAGGTTGCTCGCGCTGCAGGTGCAGAGATTACTGTAGAGCCGAAGGATGGCGCATTCAACACGAACCCACCCACACCAATCCGTATTGCATTCTTCAAGGGTCCGGATGGGGAAGTCATCGAATTCTTCCGGAGCACCGGTGAGCGAAAGCTGTAAATTTCGTAACGATTCTAAGTATTCAATGAGAGGCACCTCATTAAGTAGAAAGCTTACTGATGCGGATGCCTCTTTATTGTGAGCATTTTCTTATAATTATTAAATCCGTTGACCTAAGGAAAATGGGAGTGTTATATTTTGGTGCATATATCGTTGTGGGTAAGGAGGTCTAAGTCGGAATGTTTATCGTGCTTAGCAAGTTAAGCTGGTTTTTCAAATTGCATTGGAAGCGGTATGCATCGGCTATGTTGCTCCTTACCTTGGCGGGTATCCTCGATGTGATTCCACCGAAGCTTATTGGATTTCTCATAGATGGGATTAATCGTGAAGAATTAAGCAGCTCTGAATTATTCCAATGGCTCATGTTCTGGTTGGCCTTAACTGTGGTGAGCTATCTCATTTCGTATGTATGGCTTTATCAATTGTTCGGGGGTGCATTCGTTCTTGAGCGTAAGTTACGTACACAGCTGATGAAGCATTTTCTGCGAATGACACCGACGTTCTATGAGAGAAATCGGACCGGAAATTTGATGGCGAGAGCGACGAATGATTTGGGTGCGGTTTCCACTACTGCGGGCTTCGGCATTCTGACCTTGATCGATTCCACCTTATTCCTGTTGACGATTCTGATTATGATGGCTGTGTTCATTAACTGGCAGCTCACACTCGCTGCATTGCTGCCACTACCGATGATCGCCTTTATTATTGCCCGATATGGCAGGCTGATCCATGAACGCTTCATCCATGCACAGGATGCCTTCGGCGATATGAATGATCAGGTTCTGGAGACGATCTCCGGTGTCCGTGTCATTCGTGCTTTCGTTCAGGAGGATGCTAGTGGGAGGAAGTTTGACGATCTGACATATGATGTATATGAGAAAAATATTGCTGTTGCACGCATCGATGCACTCTTCGATCCTACGATCAAGATTGTTGTGGGTCTTAGTTACTTGATCGGGCTATGTTATGGCGGATACATGGTATTTCACAGTGTCATTACGATCGGTGAGCTCGTATCCTTCAATATTTTCCTCGGTATGCTCATATGGCCGATGTTTGCTATTGGGGAGCTCATCAATATTATGCAACGGGGTAATGCCTCGCTCGACCGGGTTCAGGAAACGCTGGGTTACAAGCCAGATGTCATAGATGTACCGATGCCAATCAAGCTGGATACCATAGATGATATCACCTTCGAGCATGTCACATTCCGCTATCCTTCATCATCGATTGATAATTTGACTAATGTATCCTTCAAGCTCATGAAGGGTCAGACATTAGGAATTGTCGGTCGAACAGGGAGTGGTAAGACAACGATATTGAAGCAATTATTACGTGAATATCCAACGGGATCCGGTCATGTACGTATGGCTGGTGTACCGATAGATCAATTAGATCGTGAGCAGCTTCAAGGCTGGCTGGGATATGTGCCGCAGCAGCCGATCCTGTTCTCTCGGACGATCCGTGAGAATATTGAATTCGGACATGAAGGAATTCTGGATAGCAGTCGTGATAGTGAAAGCGATAGCGATCGGGAAAGACTCGACAAATCTTTGCAGCTCGCTTCCTTCAGTAAGGATATTCTATTCCTCCCGAACGGCTTGGATACGCTTGTTGGAGAGAAAGGGGTTGCCTTATCCGGTGGGCAGAAGCAGCGGGTTTCCATTGCTCGTGCGATGTATATAGAGCCCGAGATCCTTATTCTCGATGATGCATTGTCTGCTGTGGATGCCAAGACCGAGGTGGAGATTATTGAGCGTATCCGCGAGGAACGTGCGGGTAAAACTACATTAATCACAACCCATCGTCTGTCTGCAGTACAGCATGCGGATTGGATTGTGGTCCTCGATGCCGGCACGATTGTCGAAGAGGGAACGCATGAACAGCTGCTTGAACATGGTGGTTGGTATAAGGAGCAGTATGATCGTCAGCAGATCGAGGCATGGATTGAGAAGCAAGCTTAACCGCTGACGAACCAACAGTAGAGATTGTAGGTGAGACGAATGGGACGGACAGGACAACGATTATTCCGGTATGCCGGATATGATAAGAAGACCATCATACTTGCCTTGGTATTGCTATCGATAGCCGTATGCGCTGAGCTGGCAGGGCCTCTGATTGCCAGACAGGTCATCGATAACCACATCATTGGTATTGAGAAGGTTTGGATGGTTACTCCCTCCCGTGATCATTATGCGGTACCTTATAAAGGGGAATGGTATAAACGAGTTGACCGCTTTGAAGCAGGGGAGCAACAAGGGAAGCCAATTCGAGTATTGCAGGTAGGTAGAGCGTTCTATTATATAGAAGGTAATGTACCAGACTATGGCCGAAGAAGTGTGGATAATAATCAGCTCACGATCACGAGAGATGGTAAGCAGAGGATATATCCCGCACAGAGGATCAGTACTCGGGAGCTCTATGCCTTCTATAAGCCTGAGTTGGGTAGTATGCTTAAGTTGGCTTTGCTCTACTTCGCGCTCCTTGTGGTGAGTGCGATATTCACTTATGGGCAGAGGTATCTTCTACAGGTTTCTGCGAATAGAATTATCCGACGAATACGGAATGACGTATTCAGGCAAATCCAGCGTCTACCGATCCGATACTTCGATAATTTACCTGCGGGGAAAGTCGTATCGAGGATTACGAATGATACAGAAGCCATTCGTGAGCTGTATGTGGCTGTATTGGCTAATTTTTCCTCAGGTGTCATCTATATAACGGCTATCTATGCTGCGTTGATCTTACTGGATCCGAAGCTGGCGCTTATTGCGTCGCCACTCCTACCTATTCTTGCGCTCTGGATTATCGTCTATCGTAAATTCGCATCGCGATATAATCACCGGATACGAGCCAGACTGAGTGATATTAATGGGATGATCAATGAATCCATACAAGGGATGCCGATTATTCAAGCGTTCCGACGTCAGAAGTCTACGATGAAGGAATTTGGGGAGATCAATGATGATTATTTCAAATATCAGAACAAGCTGCTTAGCTTAAATTCGCTCACTTCCCACAATCTGCTTAATGTAATACGGAATATCATATTTCTCATTGTCATCTGGTTATTTGCTGGAGATTGGTTGCGAACGGCTGTAACGGTGGGTGTATTATTCGCATTCATCGACTATATGAATAGAATGTTCCAGCCGATTGTGAATATTGTTAATCAACTATCGAATTTAG
>JBBDTA010000038.1:0-9015 GCA_040904605.1 Paenibacillaceae bacterium | reverse complement strand
AACTTTCACTTCTGAACTTTCACTTCTGAACTTTCACTTCTGAACTTTCACTTCTAAGCTTCACATCTGAACTTTCACTTCTGCTTAGTACATCTAAACTTATACCTCCCCCATCACTATTGAACAAACTGTACGCCTGCAATCTTATTCGGTGTAATCTGCAGATTCTGAATCATCATATCCATGATCGTTACAGCTTGACTACGTTCGAGTTTATCCGCTTGAACAACTGCCTTCCACTTCCCCTGCTCTTCTGTAATGACGACATTCTCGAAATCTTGCATCAGTTGATCCTCTAAATCAGATATTCTATATTGCATATCTTCTATTCGCGCTAACTCATCTTCTGCTTGGACGACCTCCTCATTGGATTTCTTAGGGTCAGAGGTAATGCCCAACAGGCGCTCAGCATCCTTGGCCAATGCATCATTACGCTTGATTACCAAAGCTGATAAATAATCCTCTCCGTTCTTCGCACCTGCTTGTATATTCTCTAAAACTTGCTCATCAGGTACAGTCGCTTTCGTCTGATCAGCTTCGATTTGCTCAACAGCCATCTGATCAGCTTCGTCTATTAACGTTGCATCTGTAATATCATCTATTAGGCCATTGGTGAACTCCCCTTCTTCTGAATGTTCGTCAAGCAATATCTCATCTATTGAGGCTAGTTGCTCACTATCCTTAGTTTCTGAAACCGTATCAAGCTCATCCACATTGTCAGTAAATAAATAATATGCTGATAATATCACCATTAAACTGAGCATCGACACCAGCCATATGGTTTGCCTTTTTGTATTCATAAGATTAGCCTCCTAATTTATAATCGTCCTATTGCTTCCGAGGTATGACTGAGATGCGATGTGATGGAACACCTAAGCCTCGCTCAACGGCCTGGGTGATTAGTTTCTTGACCGTCAGATTCTCTGCACCCTTCGCCACCACCAGCACTCCTCTAATTTTCGGTTTGATTTTCTTCAAAATTATCGGTGTTTGTTCTCCGGATACCTGATACAAAACCACCTCGCCACTCCCTGAGATGTTGGTAATATGCCTAGTTCCACCATCCTGGTCCTTCTCGTTGGTTATCTGCTGGGTTTGCTGTGTATTGCGTTCGATGACGAGTTCCTCTGTCGAATCGATGGTAACCATCACATCAAGCTCACCAACTCCTATAATGCGTTCCAGAATCTCCTTAATCCTCGCTTCATAGCGACCCTCATATGCCTCAAATTTGGAAGCCTCCTGATCCTTGCTACCGAATACTTTCTCATCCTGGGTCGTAGGTGATGCACGAATCTCACTGATGGAATCAGCATCCTTCACATGCATATACGAATTCAAGATCATGATAGCCAAACCCGCGAGTCCAACGAGCAGAAGCCATCGAATGGTACTGACCCGCTTCTTGCCCCCAGGTCCGCCGCCCAACCAACGTTCCAGCCACTGCATCCACTGTTTCACGATTGTTTACCTCCACTCCACTTGAATCCTGTTCTCTGCTAGTCCCCATTGCTCCACAAGCTGATGCATGACATGATCCTCTAATTTAAGCTGTGAAGGGCTTCGCTCACGCTGATCTAGCTTCGCTAACCCTGTCTCTTGCTCCGTATCGTCTATTCTAATTTTCACAGAAACGGGGGAGACGTTGTCAATCCTTACTGCCTGCTCAGTTGAGGGGGTCTCGTTGTCTAATTCAGAGTTGTTCTCCGCGCGGAGAACAACTTGAATGTGCTCAATCGAGGGGCTTACACCCTCTTCCTCCATGATCGTCACTAGCACCTCTTGAACCTCGAGTGGTAGTGAACTCTCCAGACTTTCCTTCATCATCTTCCCGACCTGTTGCTCTGCCAGGAGAGTTGAACTGCGATCGTTCTCACTCTTCAGCTTCGCTCCGTTCGATAAGATCAGATTGAGTGCCTGCGAACCATCCTTCTTCCCTGATGCTTGTTCAAGAGCTTGATTAACAGCTCTCTCTTCCTTGAGGAAGGATATAACGGGGGACAGAATAGTCAACAGGATAATCAAGCTAACTACCACCTTCACGTACCGTTGGAGTGAATTATTCGGGATGAGTAGATCAACGAACGTTGCTAATAGAATAATAAGAACGATGTCTCTCAACCATCCGCTCAACCAAGCGGTCACAAGAACCCCTCCTTAGCATGCCTCAATAAGTCATCTTCACAACAAGGCTCCTCGGAAGCAAAATAGTGGTGCATCTATGTTATCTCATCATTACAGCGATATTACCCGATGTAATGATGATGGTCAGCGCGAAGAAGAACATGAGCCCCACTGCAGCTAAAGCTGCAAAGACGAATACTAGACTTTTGCCAATGGTTTGTAGACAGCTGACAATAGGACTATCACCGAGAGGCTGCATCATCGCTCCTGCGAGGTTGTAGATAAGCGCCAATGATAATATTTTGAGAGCTGGGAACGAACAAAGCATGATCAGTATGAATACACCCGTAAGTCCAACTGCATTCTTCACCAACAATGAAGCTGTGATTACAGTGTCGGCAGCATCAGTGAACATCTTGCCCACTACAGGAACGAAATTGCCCGTAATATATTTGGCTGTCCGGATCGTTACACCATCTGTTACTGATCCGGTTGCTCCTTGAACCGTAATAACGCCGAGAAATATCGTCAGCATCCCCACTAACAGACCCACACTTATCGTTCGAAGAAGGTCCGCTAGCTGAGTAACTTTATATTTTTCCGAAAGCGAGCTTACGATATGGAGAACCGCAGAGAAGAATAATAAGGGGAAGACAATGGTGTAAATCATCGTTCCCACGATATGAATCATAAAGACGATCAGAGGATGTAATACCGAAACCGTCGTAATATTCCCGATCGAAGCTAGTAGCGTCAGTAGTAACGGTATCATCGCTGTCATGAAGTGAATCATATTCTCTATGGCCGACTTTGCATAACCGATCGCCACGCTGAAGCTATTGATCGCAATAATCATAATGACCAAATAACAAATCGCATATGCTACCTTGCTCACTGTATTCCGCTCGAACGCGCTTTGTACGGTCTGCAGAATGGAGCTGAACACAGTTAAGATGATGATGGATGCCAGCAGCTTGCCATTATGTACAACCTCGAAGAAGAAGAATCTCAGGAAAGCCTGCAGTACATGACTTAAGCTAAATCCCTCTCCTCCAGGAGCAATGAGCTCCTTGAAGGTCGGTGTGCGATTTTCTGGAAAGTACCCCCCATACTCATTAGAGAGCTGCTTCCAATAGTTCTCTATCTCTTCTGTAGGCAATTTTCCCGATTGCTCTCCTATAATGCTATCCATGGGTGCTGCTGCAAAGGAGTCATACGAGTAAAAAGTCATACATACCAGAAGGAGCAGGAGCAATAGAGCGACTCTTCCGTACGTTCCCACAGCTTAAGCACCCTCTCCATATCATCGCTTTATTAAGGAACAACCGAATAATTAGTTCGCAAGTTATTATTCGCTTGTTCCTAAGCTGGAAGCAACTTCAATACGGTATCTATGATCACAGATATGATGGGAACAGCCATAACCAGTATAAGCATTTTGCCCGCTAATTCGATCTTGGAGGCGATTGATTCCTGCCCAGCATCCCGTACAATCTGCGCTCCGAATTCAGCGATATAAGCAATTCCAATAATCTTTAATATCGTTTTGAGGAAAATGGTGTTCACATTCGATTTCTCTGCTAGTAGCTCCAGCGTTTGGATCACGATCCGAACTTGATTTATCAGAAAGAGGAAGATGACGATCCCTGTAAAGGTTGCAAGCAGAAAAGCGAATATTGGTTTTTGTTCTTTAATGACTAATATCAATACGGTCGCTATGAGGCCAAGTCCAACGATTTGGATAATTTCCACGGTTCAACAACACCTAGTCTCGCGATTCACTGGAATAGGAATATCGCCTTTATTTCTTGAAACAGCTGATCCAGCATTCTCACAACCATGAAGAGTACGACTATGAACCCGATCAGCGTTACCCAATGTGCCATGTCCTCTTTCCCCATTTGCTTCAATACAGTGTGGATCATCGCAATGATGATACCGATTCCGGCAATCTGGAAAATAGCATTCACATCTACGTCCATGGTCCTGGCACCTCGCAAAGTTCCTCTAATACATCATCACAACGATTAACGCTCCTCCCAGAACACCTAGGCTTCTCCACATCTTCTCGAATCTTCGCTGCTCCTCAGCCGCCTCTGATTCCATACTTCCCAATTGACTACTAGCTAGACGAAGATGCTTCAATTGATCCTCCCTGTCTGTGGTTCCAAGCGAGGAACCAAGCTGAAAGAGAATATCCTGCTCCCCCTCTTGCATTGCTGTATAAGGCCAACGCTCCGTGACCGACTGCTCCCAGCTTTCCTTCACCGTCATTCCAGAGCCTGAACTCAATTTCGCAGCAATACCAGCGAATAATGACGCTAACGGCTCAGCTGTTTGCTGCGCAAGCTTATGCATTGCTTCCGGCAGGGGAGTAAACCCATAAGCAATTTCTGTCTCAAGCTGCTGCAGCACCCGGATAAATCGACGGATTTGAGCTGGTCTATCCGCTAGCCTACGAGCCTTGATATGTCCAATCATAGCGCCAGCAAGAACAATAAGTGCAGCCCCTAGCAGCTTTAGCATGCTCATCATCACCCCCTTCTGAAGGGTTCTTTAGACTGTCTCTGGAAGTAGCAGCCGTCTACCTGCTCCATCGAAGACATCGATCGAACTACTCATCCTAGATCGCTTGCCCAATACAACAATTCGTGTGAATAATTGTTGAGCAATCAGCTCTCGTAGAACAGGCTTTCTGAGAATATCCTCTACATCCCTGCCATGTGCCGTTGCAATAACGCGTATCCCTGCGTACATCGCTTCATGAATACTGTTCGCATCCTGCTCTCGCCCAATTTCATCAACTACAATCACATCTGGGGACATGGAACGGATCATCATCATCATGCCTTCTGCTTTCGGACACGCATCGAGTACATCTGTACGCGGACCCATATCGAAGCTGGGGACTCCATCCATACAGGCTGCTAACTCTGAGCGTTCATCAACAATCGCAACCTTAAGTCCTTGCCATGGAAAGACCATCTTCAAGCGACCATAGCTAATGAGTCTGGCCAAATCTCGTAATAGTGTCGTTTTCCCTTGTTGGGGTGGGGACACAATCAACGTTTGGTGAACACTATATGCGGACGGGTCGAGAAGATAAGGCAAGACAGGTATTCCGATGCCGGGCAGCTCTCTAGCAATCCGAATGTTGAAGCAAGTAATATCTCGTATATGACGTATAGCACCTTTCTCCAGAACAACTTTCCCAGCTATTCCAACCCGATGACCTCCGCGAACCGTTATAAAGCCACGTCTCAGCTCTTCCTCCATCGTATAAAGCGAATGATTGCTTAATAGATCAATCAGCTTTATACAAACATCCTTATTCGGACAATAAGCTCGCTCCGGCCGTTCAAGCAGTTCCCCCTCCACACTCACAAAACGATACTGGTCCCCATAGATGATTTCCAATGGACGGTTTTCCCTAATTCGAATTTCCTCAAGAGCTCTACTAATATCCATTGGTAGACCGGCTATGAGTTTGGCTAATATATGAGGTAGAATTCGGAATATCCCATCTAACATAAGACATCCCCCAAGTTGTCCAGTCGTTAATCCCATCTATATGAGGAAACACTGATAATTATGACTTTATCATTTCTTCAGAATTCCGATGAATACACAAGTCACACCTAGCAAGATCCAAGCAAATTTGCCGACTGACAGCTTGTCTGCTATCCCCACAAGTCCAATTGTCGTGGTAGAGATCAGAATAAGAGGACCAATCACAGCTAATCCACTGTTGATCAGTAATGATTTCTCGATCGTGCCCATACGAAGCATAAGAAAAGCTGCTGTTAACTCTATAGCTCCCGAGAGCATTCGAAGAATAGCCATACTCCACACAATTTTGTTCATAGTAGAAGCCTCATTTATTTAAAAGTTTTTCGATGATTGCGCAAGCAGTCCAGAAAACTACCTCGTAAGCATAGTCTATGCTTGCTTGTCTTCATTTAGCATTGATGGGCACCAGACTATCTTCTCATGCATATATTGCTACTGATTGAGCTAATATTAGAAAAAAAGGCATTAATTCTATACGTTTTATTAGAAAAGGAGAATCGTCTATGGAATATACCGTACGAGCGGGCTGGCAGCCATTGCTACGAGATCCAAGCGGTCAAAGACAGAGCAAACCACGGACAGTTGGACGAACGATGGTCATCGATAAAGGAATGGGGCTTAAAGCATTTGATGATTTCCTGGCGATTTCATCCCCATACGTGGATATGGTTAAGCTTGGTTTCGGGACGTCACCCTTGTACCCGCTATCCATACTTCAACGGAAGATTGAATTGGCTAAGGACTATCAAGTGATCATTTATCCCGGAGGTACATTTCTTGAGGTAGCCGTACAGCATGGTGAAATCGATGCTTATTTCGACATGGTCGGAACCCTCGGTTTCTCCGGTATCGAAGTATCAGATGGTACGATCCAGATGAGCCGTGAACTGCGGAATCAATTGATTATGAAAGGTAGAGAAATGGGCTTAACCGTGTTATCGGAATACGGGAAAAAACTGTTGGGGTCAAAAATAGAGATAAAACCTCTGCTTTCTACGATTCAACAAGATGTGGAATATGGAGCTGATCTTGTAATTGTGGAAGGTCGTGATTCTGGCAAAGGGGTTGGTTTATACGATGAGCACGGAGACTGTCGAGGAGATACATTAGATGAGATTGTTCATAGGCTGAGGAAACCAGATATGCTGATGTGGGAAGCTCCATTAAAAAACCAACAGGTACAGCTATTAAAAACATTAGGCTTACAAGTAAATCTCGGGAACATAGCGGCGGAAGAAGTATACTCTCTAGAATGCTTAAGGCGTGGACTTCGATCGGATACCTTTGTTCTAAATTAGCCTACGTCTCATACAATTGAGAATGAGTCTAGTGGGACAGGAGTATGCAGATGAACGGGGAGTTACTATTAGTTGTGCTAATTATTGTCGGGCTAGTGGGAAGATCTCATATCATTACCACTGCTGCATGTGTACTATTGATCGTTAAGCTCATTCATCTTGAGCGGTATCTTCCGACTATTGAACGGCGCGGGCTCGAGCTCGGACTCCTCTTCTTAACGATGGGCGTGCTCGTGCCGTTTGCTAGTAATCGAATCTCATTCAAGGAGGTTCTCTCCGTATTCACAACTTGGCCAGGCATCATCGCACTAATGGGAGGTGCCGTGGCTACCTATATGAATGGTAAAGGGCTTGATCTGCTCAAAGTAGATCCTCAGCTCATTGTTGGCCTTGTGATCGGTTCGATCTTCGGCATCCTATTCCTCAGAGGAATACCCGTAGGGCCGCTTATGGCAGCGGGAATTACTGCATTGTTCTTGAAAATTGTTACTTTTTTCTTCGGCAAAATTACTTAATTGTGGTCAACTGGCAACTTGCACATTTTTTGTGCAAGTTAGCCCCAATGCGGCCGACTTACCCGCAACTTGCACATTTTTTGTGCAAGTTAACTACAAAATCGCCGAGGTAGCAGTAACTTGCACATTATTTGTGCGAGTTACTGGTATATCGGCGATTTGAGACTTTACAGAATTTACCTGTCTTCCTTATCTACGATCCTGAGGACCGCCAACCACTACTTGCTCCGTAGTATCTAGTCCGTATGCAGTATGAAGTGCTGTAATCACATCGTTCATAGAATGACTATGGATGACACAGGAGACTTTAATCTCCGATGTACTAACCATCTTAATGCTAATCCCTTGTTTAGAGATCACATCGAACATCTTCGCGGCCACACCTGGATTGGATACCATCCCAGCTCCCACAATTGAAATCTTCACCAAATCCGTCTCTGAAGTAATACCTTCATAAGATACATCCGCACGGGTATTCTCTATGACTTTAATTGCTTTATCTGCATCTGAACGTTCAACAGTGAAGGAAAAATCAGCCTTACCGCTCTGAACACCACTCTGTACAATAATATCCACATTCACATTCTCATTAGCTAATGCTGTGAACACTCGAGCGAGAATACCCGGCTGATCTTCGACGCCCAGAATGCTAATTCGCGCTACATTCTTATCACACGCAATACCATTAACTACGATTCCCTGCTCCAACACTGCATCCCCCTTCACTAATGTACCCTCGTTATAATTGAAGCTAGACCGCACAACGAGCTGTACATTATAATGCTTGGCATACTCAACAGCACGAGGATGAAGGACAGCAGCCCCTAGATGGGCTAGCTCTAGCATTTCATCATAAGAAATTTCCTTCAGCTTTCTCGCGCATTTGACAACTCGCGGATCCGTTGAATAAATCCCATCAACGTCAGTGTAAATTTCACATAGATCCGCATGAATGGCTGCTGCCAATGCCACTGCAGTTGTGTCTGATCCACCTCTGCCTAGAGTAGTCACTTCCCCATCGATGCTGATACCCTGGAAACCAGCTACAATAACGACTTTACCCTCATCGAGGGCTCTCATAATCCGCTCGGGATTAATATCTGAAATTCTTGCTTTACTGTGCACAGCTTCCGTTGTTATTCCCGCTTGCCAACCCGTAAACGATATTGCAGGAATACCTAAACTATTAACCGCCATCGATAACAGTGACATCGATATTTGCTCTCCGTTCGAGAGCAGCATATCCATCTCACGAGCAGGAGGAGTCAAGTTAAGCTGTTTGGAAAGGTCAATAAGATCGTCCGTTGTGTCTCCCATTGCCGAGACGACGATGACACAGCTGTGACCATTCTTCTTGGATTCCGCAATTCGATTAGCGACGCGCTTCATCCGCTCGGCATCACCTACCGAGCTACCGCCAAATTTCATAACGATCAAAGACAAGAGATCACATCTCCTAAAAGTTTTAGATGACCACGCTAGTGGTCGATAAAACTACTTCGTAAGCA
>JBBDTA010000037.1:0-9073 GCA_040904605.1 Paenibacillaceae bacterium | reverse complement strand
ATTCCGGTGCCTTCATGCGCAGACTGGATGACGGTACAAGTAAAGATGATGGTAAACCAGGTAATATGTATAACAATCTAGGTCAAACAGAAGAAGAAAGACAGGAAAGACTCGCCACGCTCAAGGAATGGGTAGGAAGCTGGAATCTAAAAAAATCTAAAGATTTGACCACGGAAGAAAGAGCAGCAATTACAGCCGTTGAAAAGTAATAAATCCAATATTTTCATATGTCACATTCAGGGAGCTTGCTTAGCTCCCCTTTTTTATATTCCATTTACTCTATAAGAACCCGTTCTTATTTAGAGAAAGGAAGGTACGCAATGAGATCGAGCCGTACTACGATCCGAGTCATTATTTTGCTTATTCTATTCACAGCAGTTGGATATACAATCTCTCGTACCTTGTTCTATAATGATTATAATGCTATAAATCCGGGCGATTTGGCCCCAGACTTCACGTTAACAACACTGGATGGTCTGAAATTGAAGTTGTCAGACACGAAGGGGAAAGGTGTTATTCTAAACTTTTGGGGAACATACTGTCCGCCTTGTGTAACAGAAATGCCGCTTATAGAAGAGAAATATCAGAAGTATAAAGACCAAGGCCTCACAGTAGTTGCAGTGAATATTGCCGAGAATAAAATTACAGTAGATCGTTTTGCACATCGGTATGGACTAACCTTTCCGATAGTTCTTGACTCTAAACGAGAAACGATTGATCCTTATGGAATCGGACCTATGCCGGCAACACTATTTATTCGACCTGACGGGACCATTATACCTATCGAAATGCAGGGAAAGCAGACGGATCGGCCTATATTCGAAGGTCAGTTAACAGACAAAGTGTTGGAAGATCATATCCGGAAAATTCTTCCATAAGCGAGGTGATATCATCTGAAAGAAATAGATATGCGTTATGAGGGCGCAGTCCGTCGGTCACAGAGTATCAATAAATCGATTGTCAATCAGATATGGAATTTCTTTTCTTCAGTAAGAGTAGGAATATATATCATTCTGATAATCTTGATTGTTTCGATTATGGGGACGATTTTACCACAAGAGCATTTTCTCGCTTTAACGAATCCAAAAGCATTCTATATTGAAAAATATGGGGTTTTTGGTGAAATTTTTTACACATTGGGTTTTACGAGAATGTACACTTCTTGGTGGTACAAAGCTTTACTTGGGATGCTGCTCATCTCAATCATCATTGCCAGTCTGGATCGAGTGATCCCTTTATACCGCGCACTTAAGAATCAAACAGTAAGAAAAAATAAAGCGTTCCTAATGCAACAAAGAATACATACCCAATGGTCAACAACGGCAGATGAAATACCTTATCAACTGCAAAAGTTGCAGAATGCAATGAAGAAGAGAGGTTACAATGTTCGTCAAGATGCACAGGCTCTGTTAGCTGAAAAAGCAAGATTCAGTCGTTGGGGTCCTTATGTCAATCATTTGGGTCTCATCATGATTATTACAGGCGCCTTGTTAATGACATCCATTCCGGGCTGGTATTTAGATAAGTTTATGTGGGTTCAAGAGGGCGAAATCAAACATGTAACAGGCACGCCTTATTATGTAAAAAATGAAAGGTTTACGATTGACTTGTATAGTGAAGCCGAACTTCAGAAAATCAAATCAGAAAATCAATCTGCAGTAAAGCGTTATCAAACCGATGCTATACTTTATGAAAAAGTCGGCGAAATGCCAAATGGTCAGCCTGATTTAAAACAAGTAATGAATCATCCAATGACTGTGAACGATCCTCTTCGTTACAAAAAGGTTAGATTGTACCAAGCGGATTATAAGCTAAGCGAGTGGAAAAATATGTGTTTTTCTATCATTAATAAGAAAACAGGAGAAAAGCATGGAGATTTTTCGGTGGATTTATATAATCCGGAACCTTCATACGAGCTTCCTAATGGATTGACAGTGGTCATTCAAGATTATTTTCCATATTTGTCCTTTAATGAAGACCAAGAACCGATTAATATATCTTCTAAACCAGAAAACCCGGCCTTTATCTTCCTTATTAAGGGTCCAGAAGCGCCTGAGGGCGAGCTATCATGGGCTATTATCGGAACACCATTAGACGAAATTCATAGTGAGAATGTTTATAAAGCTAATTTCAAGGATTTAGAGACGGTGAATACTTCAGGCATAAAAATTAGTATGAATAAAGGGATGTCTATCATTTGGACTGGCGCTGCGATCTTTATGATAGGTATTGCGATGGGGTTGTATTGGCAACATCGTCGTATATGGTTGTGTTATGAAGATGGGAACGTCATTATGGGTGCACATACAAACAAAGGTTGGGTAGGATTAAGGAAAGAAATCATGTCGATCATGAAGGAATCAGGTCTGCACATTCCTGATGATCAGCTTCAATTAGGGGGGAAGTAAATGGATACATTACAACTCAGCAGCATATTGTTGTTGTCCGCATTTATTGTATATGTGTTGTCTAGTTTTGCGTTTATCATATCAATTACAGGTAAGAACTGGAACAAAAACTGGAGTAAGGACAGGAAGAGTGCCCATCAATCCCGTTGGGGGACAATCGGATTCGCACTTACTCTGGTCGGGCTCCTCAGTCAAATCGGGTATATCATTACAAGATGGTTGTTCGACCATTATCCAATCTCGAATATGTTTGAATTTATAACGTTCTTAAGTCTTACTATCGTTATCAGTTTTACCGTCATTTATTCCATGTATCGATTGCCTGCACTCGGCGCATTCGTTATGCCTTTGACGGTCATTATATTTTCGTATGCTTATATATTTCCTTCCAAAGTACAGACTTTGATGCCCGCTTTACAGAGTCATTGGTTAATCATTCACGTATCAACAGCAGCGCTTGGTGAAGGATTATTCGCTGTCGGATTTGTAGCAGGACTCATGCTGCTGCTTCGTAAAGTTGACACATCCGTGACGTCGAAGAATACCAAGTGGTTGGAGTTTACCATGTACATTCTACTTACGGTAATCACTTTCATCGTCAGTATATTTAGTTTTACTGCCGCCGGGTATGAAGCGAAGTTTACCGAGTTGAATCCGAAGACCGATGAAATTCAGCAAGTCAAATATGTATTGCCGCCATTCATTGGGCCTGCAACCGGTGAAACGCTCCAAGTTGATTCATTCCTTGGAATATCGAAGCCAATCCTGAAAGCACCTTCTTGGATGGAGGGAATGAATGCGGCGAGGAAACTGAATACAATGATTTGGTCGCTTGTTACGGGCGGTATATTATATGTATTATTGAGGTTGATCTTAAGGAAACGTCTATCGCAAGTGGCTTCCAGTTGGGTAAGTGACTTGGACGAGGAAGTAATCGATGAAATTAGCTATCGTGCAATTGCGATTGGGTATCCGCTCTTCGTATTAGGAGCCTTAATATTTGCAATGATTTGGGCAGAGCAGGCTTGGGGAAGATTCTGGGGATGGGATCCGAAGGAAGTATGGGCATTGATAACATTCCTATTCTATACCGCTTATTTACACTTCCGATTGTCACGCGGATGGCAAGGGACGAAGTCCGCTTGGATGGCCGTGCTCGGATATCTCGTGGTGATGTTCACGTTGGTTGGTGTTAACCTAGTGCTTTCTGGTTTACACGCGTATTCAGGTGTCTAAGTAAGAAGCTTTATGAAAGATTTAACTATATGATGGAGGTTGATCGTATTGAACGCACACCAGATTGATTATGAGATTGTGGGCGAAGAGATGCAGTTCGTAGATATCGAATTGGATCCGAACGAGAGTGTGATTGCTGAAGCTGGCAACATGATGATGATGGATGACTCGATATCGATGGAGACCATATTCGGTGATGGCAGTAATCCAAACCAAGGGATAATGGGTAAGCTCATGGGGGCGGGCAAACGATTACTGACGGGAGAAAGCTTGTTCATGACCGTGTTCACGAACAAAGGGCAAGGCAAGCGACGTGTATCCTTTGCATCCCCTTATCCAGGTAGAATCCTCCCGATGGATCTGAGTGAATTACAAGGCCAACTCATCTGTCAGAAGGATGCCTTCTTATGCGCGGCCAAGGGAGTATCCATCAGTATTGCCTTCCAGAGGAAGCTGGGAGCGGGTTTATTCGGTGGAGAAGGCTTCATTATGCAGAAGCTAGAAGGAGACGGACTGGCCTTCGTTCACGCAGGAGGTGCGATCTGTGAACGCGTGCTTCGCCCAGGGGAGATCCTCCGCGTAGATACAGGCTGTCTAGTTGCAATGACGCAAGACATTGACTATGACATTGAATTTGTTAAGGGAATCAAGACAGCTATTTTCGGTGGTGAGGGCCTATTCTTCGCACGCTTAAGTGGACCCGGCAAGGTATGGATTCAATCCCTGCCATTCAGTCGCTTGGCCGATCGGATTGTATCCGCCTCTGGCAATATTGGTCGCAAAGACGAAGGCAGCGCACTAGGTGGACTAGGGCGATTGCTGGATGGTCGGTAGGTATTCGCAAGGGTGTGTAAGCGTTCACAAAATAATTATTGATAAAATTTCCATACGGCTCTATAATCTGTGAAAGGGATTCATTTCCTTCGATTTCAATTGACAGGAGGGATTTTATGTTCGGTGGTGGGCCTAAAATCCACAGTAGATTTTTTGATGAAGCCACTTCAAAAGTGCAGTACCCAAAAGTATTATTACAATGTCGAACAGTTGTTGAGAAGCAAGAATATGTAGCTACAGGGCTTCTGACATATGCGGAGGGGGAGATTGCTGAAATTGAATTGGATGAGCATGGTAGGTTTAAGCTAGGTGAAGCGGTGAAAATTTCGATTTATTCTCCAGTTGGTATTATGGTATTCCATTCCACTGTCATTGCAAAAGGTATAGAAAGTATTATGATCCTCAATTCCCGAGAAATTAGCAACAAATTTGGTGAGACACGACAATTTCCTAGAGTAAAAATTAATGCCTCTGCGACCATATCAGGTGTTTTGGGAGGGGGTAGTCATTCAATGCAATTGAATGTAACAGATCCGTCTTGTACGGTTGACAATATTAGCATGGGAGGTATAGGTCTCTTATTGCCTAAGAATGAGGAATTAAAGCCCAGTATAAAATTGCAGCTGTGCATCAAATTACAGTTGGAAATACCATGCACGGTCGAAATTGTCCGAGTGGAGGATGCTGATCATTTACAATACATTGGAGCTAAGTATGTCGAATTGCCCGATAACATAGTTAACTCTCTCCGTTCTTTCATTCTGAAACAACAGTTGGATGCTTATTACCAGAACAAAAAAAGATTATAGCCAGGGTTAAATAAGTTTGAGAAGCCAACTAGCCATATAAGTTTGTAGGGGGAATTATATGGCTAAATCAATTTGTTGAATCATGCCTGCAGTCCCATTCTCATGCAGATAAATTCCCGAATTACGAACCCGTCCCATGTTGACCGAATCGTATTTACTTAAATCCCCAAACCCATCTCCGCTTAATGCTCCGAATAATTCCGAGCCGTTATTGATGATGCTGTCCTCGTAACAATTCATGAATAATCCGAACTTTCAATCCGCACGAAGATCACTCCTCTATCCAATGGGTACATAAGTTATATCGGAGAAATATATTATTTTTATGGATAATAAATAATCAAAGGAACAGGGGGAAAACTGTTATACAATAGTGTATCTTCTGTTACATACGATATATAACAACCATTTCGTAGCATTGATATGGTGAATTTGTTATTTTGCAGGAAGTTGTTGTAATACTATTTCTATGCTGTTATTATTGAAATATATGCTTTTTTTGGCGTGATATTTACGTTGATACAAGTGGAAAGGGGTTATTTAATGACAACGCTCCCGAAAGTAAATGAACTTGGATTCTTTGAGATTCGTCTTGAAGCTATTGGAGGGCTGGGTGCCAACCTAGCAGGCAAAATGCTAGCAGAAGCCGGAGTGATTGGCGCTGGTTTGAATGGTGTTAGTTTCTCTTCCTATGGTTCTGAGAAGAAAGGCTCGCCTGTTAAAGCGCATATCCGTTTCTGTGAACCAGACACGAATATCAGGGATACCACACCTGTTGAACGACCGCATGTCGTTGGTATTTTCCATGAAAACCTTTATAAGACCGTTAATGTAGTTAGTGGCACTTATGCGGATAGCATTATTCTAGTGAATTCTAGTAAAACTCCGGAGCAGCTGAAGGAAAAGCTGAATCTGGTTGGTGGTACGATTGCTGTCGTTGATGCGATGGAAATTGCCCTAGAAGAGAATAATCGTGCGAATATGGCAATGATGGGCGGTTTGTTCCGTCTCTGTGACTTTTTAGATAAACAAATTATGTACGATATTATTCAGAAATCGCTCGGCAAGAAGTACCCGGCTGCTGTTGCACCTGCTATTCGCACGTTCGATCGTGGCTATGAAGAAGTGAAGTTCCAAACCTTTGAATTACCTGATGGTGTGAGTATGCCGGAATTTAAGCGTTGGGACATTCCAGTACTCGGCTATGAAACTCAGCCTATGGGTGGTATAATCACCAACCCAGGTAATAGTGTGCTGAAGGATATCAGTATCTCGCGTTCCGGTATGATGCCACACTTTCATGAAGATAAATGTATTCATTGCGCAGCGTGTGATACCGCTTGTCCGGATTTCTGCTTCGTATGGGAAGAGCAAGAGGATAAGAAGGGTCGTCCACAGATGTTCCTTCAAGGTATCGATTATCAATATTGCAAAGGCTGTCTGAAATGTGTTGTCGCTTGCCCAACAGAAGCCTTATCGGATGCGAGGGAACAAGACGGTTACGCCGAAGAAAATCGTGTTCCGCGCAAATGGGATTTTGTAACAAACTAAGCTAATCCTTATGAAGTAGTTTTATCGACCACTTGCGTGGTCACCAAAAACTTTCAGAAGAAAGGTGGTAGCACATATGTCCATTGAGATTGAGAAAGAAAAAGGCTCAGGTACCGTTGAACAACGGATGGTTTATGAATCCGGTAATGAGATGGCAGCCTATGCAGCACACCAAATCAACTATCACGTTATGGGATATTTCCCTATATCTCCTTCTACAGAAGTCGCTCAATTTCTTGACCTAATGAAATCCAGTGGCAAGCATGATATCGTCTTGATTCCTGCTGACGGCGAGCATGGCTCTGCAGGGATTTGCTACGGTGCTTCGGCAGCGGGCGGACGTGTATTCAATGCAACGAGCGCGAATGGTTATTTGTACATGTTAGAGCAGATGCCTGTTCAATCGGGAACGCGTTTTCCCATGGTATTAAATCTGGTTTGTCGCTCTGTATCTGGTCCGTTGAATATTCACGGTGATCATTCCGATTTGTATTATGCATTGAACACAGGTTGGCCAATTCTGATGTGTCGTGATCCACAAGCGGTTTACGATATGAACATTATGGCAATCAAGCTAGCGGAAGATCCAGAGGTTAGATTGCCTGTTATGGTAGCTCAAGATGGATTCTTTACTTCTCACCAGAAGCGCCGCGTAATGACGATGGCTACTCGTGAGGACGTGCATGCATTTGTAGGTGCTACACCTGTGGAGTACCAACACGTGCTCGATCGTAATAACCCGATTACAGTTGGTCCTTATATGAATGAACCGGACTATATTAATAACTGTTATCAACAATCCGAAGCGATGTATCGGGCTGGAGAAGTGTTCGATCGCATTCGTAAAGAATATGAAGTATTAACAGGTCGTGATTATCCAATTCTTGATTTGTACCGTATGGAAGATGCAGAGGTTGTTGTGTTCTTGATGAACTCCGCTTCGGAGATTATCAGAGACGTTGTTGATGAGCTGCGTTTGAAAGGCATCAAAGCAGGATCTCTTGCGCCGAATATGATTCGTCCATTCCCTCAGAAGGAAATTGCTGAGGCATTGAAGAATGTGAAGGCTATTACGATTGGCGACCGTGCTGATTCATTCGGTGCACATGGCGGTAACATGACGAACGAGATTAAAGCAGCACTTCATACTTATGGTAACAGCTCAACATTAGTCGTTAGTCGTGTTTATGGACTTGGTGGTAAGGATTTCTACGCAGAGGATGGTCATGCCTTGTTCCAATTCGCACTAGATGCGATCCAGAAGGGTAGAGTAGAGAAACCATTCGATTATCACGGAATTACGAAGGGCGATCTGGATAAGGCTCCAGAGCGTATTCTAAATCCTATGAAATATGAAGATTTAGTATCGGGCTTAATTAAGGTAACGCCAGATGAAGAAACAGGGATGTTGAGCGTTCGTGTTCCTCCAATGCGTCAGCTGATGAAGAAACCAAAGCGGCTTGCTTCTGGTCATGGCGCTTGTCCTGGCTGTGGTATTTTCTCTGGTCTAGAGATATTCTTCAAAGGTATCGAAGGCGACATCATAGCCTTGTATCACACAGGCTGTGCGATGGTTGTTACAACGGGTTATCCTTACTCAGCACACAAAGCTACTTATATTCATAACCTGTTTCAGAACGGTGCTGCTACACTCTCCGGAGTTGTTGAGATGTTCTGGGAGCGTAAGCGCCGTGGGGAGCTTGATCAATATGGTCTGAAGGATGACTTTACCTTCGTCATGATTACAGGCGATGGCGGTATGGACATTGGTATGGGGCCGGCGATTGGTGCTGCACTTCGTAATCACAAAATGATCATTGTCGAGTATGATAATGAAGGATATATGAACACAGGGGCACAGCAGTCCTATTCAACACCGATGGGTCACCGTACATCTACATCCAATGTAGGTACACATCAAGTCGGTAAAGTGTTCCACCATAAGGATACAGCGCAGATTATGGCTGCTACGAACATCTCTTATGTATTCACTGGCTCTGAAGCACATCCACAGGATTTACTGAAGAAAGGTGCCAAAGCACAATGGTATGCTCAGAATGTAGGCCTTGTATACGGTAAGATTCTGATTGCCTGTCCATTGAACTGGTTGTCCGAGGACAAAGATGGTCAGACGATCATTGGTGATGCGGTAGATTGCTGCTTCTTCCCACTCTATGAGATCGAGCAGGGTGTAACGACCATTACTCACGATCCAGAGGAGAAGGGCAAGCGTGT
>JBBDTA010000036.1:5016-9131 GCA_040904605.1 Paenibacillaceae bacterium | reverse complement strand
TTGGTCTCCGAGTGACCGCTTTCACTTTCCAATAGTCCAAGTGTGATTTTCTCAATAGTCTGATAATTACAATTAATCCAACTTCAACGAATGGGGTTCGACTCGCCGGCATATTCAGCATCATCAGACAAGTTCGCGACGCGTAAAAAGTCTATAAGACAGTCCTATTGCATCGTTTTCTTACATTTTACAATAAATTGTTCACGTGTGCAGGCTCTGTTGTGATATACTGAATGATGAGTCAAGTGTGATCATCAAAAGCAGTTTTATCGAGAGCTTGTGCACCCATCAAAAACTTAAGGTTATGCTTACGAAGCAGTTTTATCGAGAGCTTGTGCACCCATCAAAAACTTTTAGGTTATGCTTACGAAGCAGTTTTATCGAGAGCTTGCGCACCCATCAAAAACTTTTAGGAGGAGATTCATGAGTACTGTGACGATTAAGGATATTGCACGGCTTGCTAAGGTTTCCCACACTACAGTGTCTCGTGCATTGAATAACAGTCCTCTAATTAATGATAAGACGAAGAATCGAATCAAGCAGATGGCCGATGAGCTGAATTACACACCGAATGTAAATGCTAAGGGCCTTGTAACACTAAGGTCATACAACATTGGACTGTTTTTCTCCACGTTAAGTACAGGGACCTCGGCCAATTTTTTCTATGATGTGGTTCGTGGGGTTAATATGGAAATCAAAGATCAATACAACCTTGTAGTCAAAAGTATTGATGAGTTCGAGTCTAACTTTAACCGTATTTCAACTCGTCAATATGATGGTATTATTGTCATGAGTCAAACACGTGCAGACCGTGCATTAATTGAACATGCGATATCGAAGGGAATTCCTGTTGTGCTGTTAAACCGCGCGGCAGGGGATTTGGTGGTTGGCAACATATTATCTGATGATCACAAAGGAGCTTATCAGCTCGTTGAGTACATTATACGCAGTGGGCATCAACATGTAGCTATCATTGAGGGAAGAGAAGGCTTTCAATCCACTATTCAACGAAAAAATGGCTATCTCGAAGCTTTGAAGGATCATAGCATTGAACCTAATCCCGAGCTGTGTGTCCAAGGAAAATATGATGTGGGTAGTGGGTATGAAGCTATGCGTTTATTATTGAAGAGCACACTGAGGCCTAGCGCTGTATTTTGCTGTAATGATGACATGGCTGTTGGAGCGATTAAAGCGATCATTGAAGCTAATCTTCGGGTTCCGGAGGATATATCGATTGCAGGATTTGATGACAATGTGTTCGCTGCTTACCTATCACCTGAATTGACAACCGTTAAACGTCCCATTGAACAAATAAGTCGTGAGGGCGCTACCATGATCATGAGGATGATTGATCAAAAATCCAAATCGGATAAAGAGTATGCAAATATTGATGTTGAGCAGATAACAATTGAGAGCAAGCTCGTAATCCGGAAGTCAGTTGCGAGTATAACAGCTACGGAAAGGTTGGAGGAACATGAGGAATATGATTCAAGAGGTATTAGGTAATATACCTATTCCGCGAATGGTAAGGATTAGACAAAACTTCGATAATACTGTACTAGAGGATCCGATTGCTACAACGAAGCAACAATTACTTAAAGAGGGGACTCTCGATACAATTAAGAAGGGGCAGAACGTTGCTATTGCTGTTGGAAGTCGAGGTATAGCAAACATAGCGCAAGTGACCCGCGTGGTAGTTGATGCTGTGAAGTCCGTTGGCGCTGTTCCCTTTATCGTTCCCTGTATGGGTAGTCATGGTGGTGCGACGGCCGAAGGGCAAGCTGAGGTCCTCCATCATCTGGGTATAGATGAGCATACAATGGGTGCGCCTGTTCGATCCTCGATGGAGGTTGTTAAACTAGACGAGCTAGCGAATGGGCTACCCATTTATTGTGATTTAATTGCTTCCAAAGCTGAGGCCATTATCGTGATTAATCGCGTGAAGCCTCACACGGCCTTCCGAGGTCGAATAGAGAGTGGCATGTTGAAGATGGTCGCTATTGGACTCGGGAAGCAGAAGGGTGCAGAAGCCTGCCATCAGCTAGGGTTCAAGTATATGGCAGAGAATGTCCCTGCTATGGCTCGGATTATGATAGAACGATTACCGATCGTCTTCGGGATTGCGATGGTTGAGAACGCTTATGATCAGACGTGCTTAATAGAAGCGATTCCTGCCAAGGAGTTGGAAGACCGTGAGCCTGCATTACTAGAGCGTGCAAAATCCCTCATGCCGAAGCTGTTCTTCGAGCAGATCGATGTGCTGGTTATTGATTACATCGGTAAGAATATAAGTGGAGACGGGATGGATCCGAACATTACTGGAAGGTACCCCACTCCCTATGCTCATGGTGGACCCGATGTGACCAAGATGGTTGTACTTGCTGTAACACCAGAGTCCAACGGTAATGTGAATGGAGTTGGAACAGCAGATTTCACAACACGCAGACTAACCGATATGGCTGACTGGACAGCAACGTATATGAATGGTCTAACCTCTACCGTATGTGCACCAACGAAAACAGCTACAACATTAGAAACAGATCAATTAGCGATTAAAGCCGCAGTGAAAACATGTAATATTCTTGATTATACTCATTGTAGAATGGTGCGGATTCGTGATACCCTTCATCTTGGTGAAATTGAAATTTCCGCCAATCTGGTAGAAGAAGCAAGGAAGCATCCTGAAATCACGATCCTGAGTGAGCCCTATGAGTTGAATTTTGATGAGAATGGTCATTTGATTTGAGACGGAGTGTGAGTAAGTCAATGAATGAATCAACTATACAACAGGGTGTTGTCATCGCTGTTGATATTGGAACGACTGGAACTAAAGTGCTTGCTGTTGATGCAGAAGGTGTTATTCTAGCTTCAAACAATATCGGATATGAACTACAGACGCCCAAACCAGGTTATGCGGAGCAGGATCCCATTGAAATATTACATGCAGTTATTCAAGGTGTGAAGGTTGTTGTAGAGAAAGTCCTGTTAAATCACGAGGATGTCCTGTGTTTGTCATTCAGCTCAGCGATGCATAGTCTAATTGCCGTTGATCGTGAGCTTCAACCACTTACAGCCTGTATCACGTGGGCGGACCAACGAGGAACTAGCTTCGCGGATCAATTGAAGACGGACGAAACTGGTTTAGCCATTTATCATGCTACTGGAACCCCGATTCATCCAATGTCTCCATTAATTAAGTTAATGTGGATGCGAGAGTATGAGCCGGAGCTGTTAAATACTACTTACCAATTTTTAGGAATAAAGGAATTTATTCTTGCTCGGTTGTTCGGGCAATGCGTAATCGATTATTCGTTGGCAAGTGCAACAGGTTTGTTCAATATTCGCAATCTGGAGTGGGATAAGGATGCTCTAGAACTAGCAGGTGTTCGAACTGATCAGCTACCACGTCCAGTACCTACAACGTTCCAGCTCAAGGGGTTAGGCAGCTCTTATGCAGCTGCGATGGGACTTTCCTTAGATACACCTTTTGTAGTTGGAGCATCGGACGGAGTGTTGGCTAATCTGGGTGCTGCAGCTTTGGAGCCTGGTATTACTGCGGTGACGATTGGCACGAGTGGTGCAGTCAGAGCGGTTGTTAATCATCCAATGACTGATCCTGCAGGACGACTATTCTGCTATGCGCTAACAGAGAACTTATGGATCGTCGGCGGAGCAATTAACAATGGAGGGATTACACTTCGTTGGGCGCGAGACCAGCTCTTCTCAGAGGAGGCTGAGGCAGCTAGGAAGCTGGGAGAGGAGCCCTATGACCAGTTGATCGAACTGGCTCAAACCGCTCCCCCCGGCGCCGGCGGCCTGCTGTTCCTGCCGCTGCTGACGGGCGAACGAGCGCCCTACTGGAATGCGAATGCCCGAGGTGTCTATTTCGGGCTCTCGCTTCAGCACGAACGCCGCCATCTGCTTCGTGCTGTGATGGAAGGCGTCATGCTGCAGATCCGCATGGTGGCGCAGCTGCTCGAGCCGGCCTGCGGCCAGGCTCGAGAGGTGCGCGCCTCCGGCGGCTTCGCACGCTCCGCCTTCTGGCGCCAGATGCTTTCGGACGTGCTCGGCACCCCGGTGAGGGTGCCTCAGAGCTTCGAAAGCTCTGGCATTGG
>JBBDTA010000036.1:0-4916 GCA_040904605.1 Paenibacillaceae bacterium | reverse complement strand
ACGTGCTCGGCACCCCGGTGAGGGTGCCTCAGAGCTTCGAAAGCTCTGGCATTGGAGCCGCGTGGCTTGGCTTCCACGCGCTCGGCATCGAGCCTGACATCCTCGGTATTCACCGATGGGTCAAGCTCGATGAATCGATGTCGCATGAGCCTGATGCGGCGAATTACCAATTGTATAGCAGCATGGCTGATCTATATGATCAGGTGTACATCCAATTGGAAGGGCAATTCGAGCAAATCGTCAAGCTTCAGAAGCTATCGATGACAACTACCCGCTCTAATAGCATAAATCAGAACCCAAGAAGGGATGTATATCAATGAATTTATTCGATCTTAATGGGAAAACCGCCGTCATACTTGGCGGTAATAGTACACTGGGCTCAGCAATGGGAGAGGCATTAGCTGGTCATGGAGCAGCTGTAGCTATCGTGGGACGTAATGAGGAGAAGAGTGAAGCGGTTCGTGCACATATAGCCGCAATGGGCGGTAACGTCCGCACCTTCCAAGGAGACACAACCAGCAAGCTGGATCTACAACGTGTGTTGGATGAAGTGCTGCTCTGGGCAGGCCAAGTTGATATCCTCATGAATTGTCCTGGTAAGAACAGTGCAACACCGTTCTTCGACATCACGGAGGAGGAATGGGATGCGATTATGGATGTGAATCTGAAGGGAGTAATGCTGGCCTGTCAGGTATTCGGACAATACATGGTAGACCGCGGACAAGGAGGTAGTATCATTAATATCTCCTCCGTTTCTTCAGACCCACCTTTATCCCGTGTGTTTACGTATTCTGCCTCAAAGGCTGCCATTAACAATCTAACGAAAAACCTAGCCCGTGAATGGGGACAGGATCGGATTAGAGTGAATGCGATCATCCCTGGCTTTTTCCCTGCTGAGCAGAATCGTAAGATTCTCTCCACTGAACGTATAGAGTCCATATTAGGTCATACACCGATGAATCGCTTTGGTGAGCCGCAGGAGCTGCAGGGCGCTGCTGTATTCCTAGCCTCCGAACAAGCTTCAGGTTTCGTGACCGGTGCGTTGATCCGGGTAGACGGTGGGTTTGGTTCTATGGCAATCTAATGCATAATCTAGCATTAAGGCTCGTGATGAGATAGAATATGAGCATATTAGATGAAAAGGATGGAGTTTACTATGTCTAAGCAACAAATTGGGGTCGTCGGTCTGGCGGTCATGGGCAAGAATTTAGCAATGAACATCGAAAGCCGCGGATACAGTGTGTCTATATTCAATCGTTCCCGTGAGAAAACGGACGAGATGCTGTTGAATGAAGCCAAAGGTAAGAATATAAAGGGTACATACACCATTGAAGAGTTCGTTCAGTCATTAGAATCACCTCGCAAAATATTACTCATGGTTATGGCAGGCAAACCAACTGATGATACGATTGGGCAGCTTGTCCCTCATCTGGACAAAGGCGATATTCTAATTGATGGAGGCAATGCATACTTCCCTGATACCCAACGACGCAACAAAGAGCTAGAAGCTCTCGGTATTCGATTTATCGGAACCGGTGTATCCGGTGGAGAGGAAGGCGCACTTAAAGGCCCTTCCATAATGCCAGGTGGTCAGAAGGATGCTTACGCATTAGTAGAGCCAATCCTAACAGCGATCTCAGCCAAGGTGGGCGATGACGCTTGTTGCACATATATTGGACCAGACGGGGCAGGACACTATGTCAAAATGGTGCATAACGGCATCGAGTATGGCGATATGCAATTGATTTGTGAAGCGTACCAGCTGCTCAAGGACGTTCTTGGCGCTGATACAGTTGAGCTTCAGACTATTTTCTCAGAATGGAATACAGGTGAGCTTGATAGCTATTTGATCGAGATTACAGCAGATATCTTCAAGCAGAAGGACGCAGAGACAGGTAAGCCAATGGTCGATGTTATCCTGGATACAGCTGGACAGAAGGGCACGGGTAAGTGGACGAGCCAAAGCGCATTAGATTTAGGTGTGCCATTATCCATCATTACCGAATCCGTGTTCTCACGGTTCATCTCAGCGATGAAGCAAGAGCGGGTGGAGGCTAGCAAGATCTTGAAGGGACCTCAAGTTGTAGCATTCTCAGGTGACCGTAAATCATTCATAGAAGCTGTAAGAAGAGCCCTATATGCGAGCAAAATATGCTCCTATGCGCAAGGCTTTGCTCAGATGAGAGTAGCTTCAGAGCAATATGGCTGGAACCTGGAATATGGCAATATCGCGATGATTTTCCGTGGTGGCTGTATCATCCGTGCTCAATTCCTGCAGAACATTAAAGAAGCTTATGATCGCAGTCCGGAGCTGAAGAATCTGCTTCTAGATACGTACTTCCAGAGCATAGTCGAGAACTACCAACAAGCATGGAGACAGGTTGTTGCTGAAGCTGTAACCAGAGGTATTCCGGTTCCTGGCTTCGCATCGGCACTTGCTTATTATGATAGCTATCGCACAGAACGTTTACCAGCTAACCTGCTACAAGCACAAAGAGATTATTTCGGTGCGCATACGTTCCAGAGAGTGGATAAAGAAGGTATATTCCACTTCGATTGGATAGGTCAGCATTAAGCTTTTTGGGCAGAGGAATTTTCCATATTCATTAAGCCATAACACGCTTCTCGCAGTAATGATTTAATCTGCTCTTGTTCATGACCATGCTGATATCGTTTGTGAAGCATCAGCATAGCTACCTCGGCAAAGTAATGAAAGTTTTGCAGCAGACGTGGTTGATGTAGACTCAGCAGTCCAGGGTCTTCCTCAGCCACTTTCTGTTTAATATAGTCGAGAACCCAGAGAATATCTCTCTTACATAACACATGACTAGGATCCATTAGTTTATTGAGCATGATTGCCTCCCTTGTAGAGCATATACTGTTATCATTGTTACTTTAATAAGCTAAGCTTATGCTTACGAAGTAATTTTATTGACTACTTGTGAAGCATTAATATGAATTGTCACCTCTTTTTGCCATATGTTATGATGGTCGTAGCTTATTCTTGTTAGTGGAAGGTGATCATAATGAAGGATCGGAATATCGTGTTAGTGGGGTTTATGGGGACAGGCAAGACCACAATTGGAAGAATGCTAGCTAAACAGATGAATTGGTCTTTCGTAGATACAGATGCAACCATTGAGCAGGAGCAGGGAGCCGCAGTTTCCCAATTGTTCGAAACTCAAGGTGAATCACAATTTCGCCGAATCGAGACAGAGACATTGAAGCGGGTTCTAACCGCGAGTCAGCAGGTGATTGCCACGGGTGGTGGAGCCGTATTAGCGCAAGAGAATTGCAATGCGATGCTCCAAGATGGGTTTGTTGTTGCCCTTACGGCCGACTATACTACGATTATCCGACGAGTGAGCGATGATCAAGCACGCCCTTTGTTGAACGGTGATTTGAGGGAGCGTGTAACCACTTTACTAGAGCAACGGAAAACTGCGTACGATTTCGCTGATTTAAAGCTTGATACTTCCAAACGAAGTATAGAGCAAATTATCGAATCCATCTTGAACAGAAGAAGAGAAGCTTTGGACTAATCCAGCTTCTCCCATACCAGCATACCGCCAGTCATATTCTTCAGCCCGGTGAAACCGAGCATTTGCAAATATTCATAAGCCTTGCCACTCCGATTACCGCTGCGACAGACGAGAATGATTTCGTCTAGCCGCTGAATCTCCTCATGGCGTTCAGGAAGCTGTCCTAGAGGGATATGTATCGCAGTTGGAATCATGCCTGCAGCGACCTCTTCATCTTCACGGACATCAATCATGTACAAGGCTTCACCTTGGCTAAGCCTCTTCTTCATTTCTTGGGGACTAATTGTGTTCATTAGATGGGTACCTCCCTAAAGTTTTTGATGACTATTCGTATATAGTTAGTATTGTACAACATATGAGGGGAGAAACAAAAGTGATGCTATATTGGCTTGTTGGATTAGGTGGGCTAATGGGTTCTCTATTGCGATATGGCGTCGCTGAGCTTTCCTTACTTCTCCCTGGTAATGAAGCCGTACTGAGTGTTTATATATGCAATGTGTTAGGGAGCTTCATCCTTGCCTGGTTACTTGTTCGCGCTGCAGAGATGGGTCATTGGGGTGATCCTGTGAGACTTGCGTTGGGGACTGGTTTACTAGGCTCCTTCACTACGTTCTCCGCACTAAGCGCAGAAGCGTTAGGCATGCTGGGTCGTGGAGATTGGATAACGGCACTAATCTATGTTACTTCGAGCTTCATCGGAGGTTGGTTGGCAGCGTGGTTGGGCTGGCGGTTAGGTCAGCCTACCATCATTCTAGCTGACAAGGGAGAAGCTGAGCTATGAGCTTAATATGGTTATATGTAGCGTTGGGTGGGTTTGCAGGAGCTATGAGTCGTTATGCGATAATTCAATTCATTAGCACGCGATTTTCAACAGCATTTCCTTATGGTACACTGACTGTGAATGTGATAGGATCCTTTGTCTTGGGATTGTTACTAGGCACAAATATGGATGAGGAAAGTAAGTACGCTTATGCGGCATTAGGGATTGGATATCTCGGCTCCTTCACGACGTTTTCTACTTATGCAGTTGAGAGCTTGCAGATGTCTCAGAAGAAGCGTTGGCGCACATTGTTATTATATCAGTTGACTAGTTATGGTTTATCAATTAGTGCTGCTGCTATTGGATTCCTATGTGGCAGATCATTGACCTAATACGATTACGAATATGTGGGGAGACAAGGAACGATGAAGGTTCTAGTACAGCCAACAAGGAAATTAGTAGGAGATATTAACGCGTTATCGTCCAAAAATTATACAACTCGTTATATGTTAGTTGCTGCTCTAGCAGAGGGAGAGAGCACACTATTATATCCAGCTCACAGTGAAGACAGTGACGCTATGCGTCGTTGTATACAGGATCTTGGAGCTGAATTG
>JBBDTA010000035.1:0-9187 GCA_040904605.1 Paenibacillaceae bacterium | reverse complement strand
TTGGATCATTCGTAGTTGTTGCCATGTTAGCAGGATTAACCAGCGGATTGTCTTACTACTTTCTGAACAAAGTTAACGATGCCTACGTATCCTTACTAAATAAGAATATTGCAATTCTGCAATTGACCTCAGAGATTCAATATCAAGCGCAATTACAATCTAGTCTGTTGTCCGAGTATTATGTTGATCCTGCCAAAGGGAAAGATCAGGAAATCATTGGTGCAAACACCAAACTCTCTTCTCTTATTGAAGAAGTGATGGCGAAGGACCAGAGCACGGAAAACAAGATTTACTATGATTCTATGGTAGCTTCTAATAAAACTCTTCAGGCCTTGGTTCAGGACATTGTTGCTAATGGGAATAAGGATTCGGAGAAGGCGAAAGGGCTATTGCAAAGATCCGTTCCGATGACTCAAAGCTTAACTAAATTGATCGGCAAAATTCAGAGCAAAGAGAAGTTTGTTGTGGATATAAAAAAAAGGGAGAATGATGAGACAGTCAATCAAACGATTCAGACCTTAATTTGGGCAAGTATCATAGCTTTAGTGGTCGCACTTGTAATTGGCATCCTGTTATCTAGGATGATTGTTAGCCCTATGAGAGCTGTAGTAAGAGCTGCTGGACGAATTGCCGCTTGTGACCTAACGGTGGAGGATATTCAGGTTAGGAATCGGGATGAAATCCATGAATTAGCTATTGCCTTTAATCAAATGAAAGGAAATCTTCATTTAATTATAAGTGAGGTTGGAGGGCATGCCGAACAGGTTGTCGTCGCTTCCGAAGAGCTTAGCGCTCATTCTGTAAGCTTAGGCGAATCATCGGAGCAAATTACTTCCATTACTCAAGAAATATCTGTAGGCTCTGATTCGCAATTGCACAGTGTAAATAAGGGTGTAGCGGTTATTGAGGAAATGAATCTGTTGGTAGAACAAATTTCTTCAGTTACAGAATTAACAAACCAGAAATCCACCCATGCTTTGACAGCAGCAACGGACGGTAATGAAGCCATAGAATCTGCAGTAACCCAGATGAAATCCATCAACATGAATATGATGGGGCTTGCAGAATCGGTGCAACGATTGGATCTTCGTTCAACGCAAATCGTTCAAGCGAATGAATTGATTTCGGATATAGCCAGACAAACCAATTTACTCGCGTTGAATGCTTCCATTGAAGCAGCTCGAGCAGGGGAAGCAGGCAAAGGATTTGCCGTTGTTGCACAGGAAGTGCGTAAACTATCCCAAAAAACATCTGATTCTGCGGATGAAATTGCTAGTTTAATAATTAGTATTCAGAGAGAAACGACAGCTGTTGTACATTCGACTGAAGCTGGTTCAAAGGAAGCGACTAAAGGAATAATCGTCGTGAATGAAGCTGGACAAGCATTCAAACACATTCAAGAGGCTGTTGAAGTGGTAGCCCAACAGATTGTGTTGATTTCCATGCAGTCCGAGCAGATAGCCGAGAAATCACTAACAGCGGTAGAAGCCATTCGTTCCATTGACCTTGTTGCACAGCACACTGCATCCGGTACTCGCGACGTCTCAGCGAATGTGGAGGAACAATTTGCTAGTATGCAAGAAATCGTAGCCTCTTCTAATTTGTTGAACCGCATGGCGGGACAATTGCAAGACTTAATCGGTAAATTCAGGGTTTGACTTTAGTCTGTGTCTTAATCATAGTATATTATACTTAGCTGAGGGTTATGGGCAGGGGGAATGAGCTTGAAAAAGCTATTGTTCATTTATGTCATCTTAATCAGTACCTTTCTTGTCTACTTCACTTTCTACCACTTCCGAGAAGTGAATACCGAATCGTGGGACCAGATAGACAAAGGACTCCAGGGTGAAATTAATGAGAAATATGTCATGGTTACCTTCCTATCCGGTATCGATTACTGGAAGAACAGTTTTAAGGGCTTTGAAGACGCGGCTCAATTGCTGAACGTTTCGGTAGAATATCATGGTGCTACGCAATATGATGTTCACGAAGTTATCACGGTTCTAGAACAAGTTATTGCCAAAAAACCAGCAGGCATTGCGATCACTGCGATGGATCCAGAGGCGCTCAATGTCACAATCAATAAGGCAATCGAAGCAGGTATTCCTGTAGTAACTTTTGATGCAGGAGCTCCAAAAAGTAACGCACTTTCTTTCTTAGGTACCAATAATTATAATGCAGGGGTTACAGCAGCGCACAAAATGGCGGATCTTCTTGGGAATAAGGGGAAGGTTGCTGTTATTACACTGCCTCACCAATTGAATCATCAGCAACGATATTCCGGTTTTAGGGAGACCTTACAAAAAGAATATAAGGATATCGAAGTAGTTGCGATGGAGGATGGTAAGGGGGATCAAATTAAATCGCAAATGGTTACTTATGAATTAATGAAGTCTTATCCAGATTTATCAGGTATATTCGTAACAGAGGCCAATGGTGGGATTGGTGTAGGAAATGCGATCAAAGAGTTAAATCAAGTATCTCGTGTAAAAATTATTAGCTTTGATACGGATAAAGGGACATTGGATATGGTGCGCGATGGTGTCATCTCTGCTACGTTAGCACAAGGCACCTGGAATATGGGTTATTGGTCTTTACAATATCTGTTTCATATTCAACATAATTTAGGACAGCCCGTATTGGACTGGAAAGAGGGCGATGTGCCACTCTTACCTGTCAATGTAGATACCGGAATATCCGTGGTTACCAAGAGTAACGTGGATAACTACTACGCCAAATAGAAATCGTGTCAATCTAGCGAGGTGGTTCAGCTGAGAATCAGAATGCTCGAAATGAACAATTTGCCAATCCGATATAAGCTAATTATTCACTTTATGATTATTAGCATATTACCTTCGATCTGTTTGGGTATTCTGATCAGCTGGGCTGTTAATAATGTGATCAGCAAGCAAGTCAATGCGAACACATTGCAATTAATAGGCAATGCGAATAAGTCTTTGGAATCTTATGTTAGTGAAATACAGAATATTACCTATCTAATCTCGTTTAACTCTGATGTGAAGAACTTCCTGTATCAGGGGGAAAATCAATCAACTATAGACCCTAATCAAATGTACGATATACAGAAGTTTTTACAGGGTTTTACAACACTACATTCCGAGGTTGCTGGAATTCTGGTTCTAAATAGCAACAATCAATATATTAGTAATGAGATGTATGCGAGAACTTCTAAAAAATTGACTGAGGAACAGTGGTATAAGGAAGCAGAAAGCAGTAAAGGGATTTTCAAATTAATCGGTCATACCTCGGGCAGGAATATAACAACGCATTATAATTACAAGGATGATGAGGTCATATCGGTCGTTAGAGCCATACTAGATCCCGACACCCAGATTACAAAGGGTGTTATTCTTATTGATTTAAAGCTAAGAGTTGTTGCCGAAACGTTAAAGGATGTAAGACTTGGTAAATCAGGCTTTCTCATGGTTATTGACAATCAAGGGAAAAGCATCTATACCCCTGCGAGTCCGTTAGTGGAAGGAATCCAGAAACAGTGGTTCGCAGATCAAATGTCAGGGGATTTCTCGCGGGAAATTGATGGACAAAGTCTGGAGTTTATTTACCGAAAGTCACCCTTTACAGACTGGACAACAGTAGGCGTTTTCTCGACGGATGAAGCTGTCTCAGAGGTTCAGGAAATCCGTTTCTACTTAATTAGCTTTATATTCCTTGTTAGCTTTCTAGGAGTAACAGCATCCTTCTACTTGGCCTACTCCATATCTAGACCTATCCTGCGATTGATGCATTCGATGCAAACAGCAGAATCGGGTGATTTGACCATTCGTCCTATGGGAATTCGGCTTGATGAGATTGGTATGCTTGGACGTAGCTTTAATGCGATGCTAACACAAATCGTCAAATTGATTTCACTCGTAGAAGTGAAAGAAAGGCAGAAGAAGGAAGCAGAGCTGCGAATTCTTCATGCGAATATTAAACCCCATTTTCTCTATAATACCCTAGATACCATTCAATGGATGGCTCGTAAGAATGGCGCAGCTGATGTATCCGAGATGGTGGAATCGTTAGCCAAATTATTCCGTATTGGATTAAGTAATGGACAAGATGCGATTCTATTGATCGATGAAGTTGAGCATGTGATTAGTTACTTGAAAATTCAACAAACAAGGTATAAAGCTAAGTTGAACTTCGATATTCAGATCGATCCCGCTGTGACTACGGAAAAATTATTACTGCTTAAGCTTATTCTCCAGCCCATTGTGGAGAATGCAATTTATCATGGGATTAAAGAACGCAGAGGACCAGGACATATTCAGGTAAGTGTAACGTTAGAGAAGGAATACGTCATCATAAAGATCGCAGATGATGGGCTTGGTATGTCTAAAGAGACGTTGGATAGTTTAAATTACCAGCTTAGTCATACATTGAATGAAATTCAGCAGCAGTCCACCACAGATGATTCTGATCAAGAGCAGATTGCGCTTAGAGTGAATCGTATGATCGGTGGTTACGGCATTATGAATGTCCATACACGAATTGTCCTTTCCTTCGGAGAAGGCTATGGTGTCTCCATAGACAGTCAAGTAGGTAAAGGAACAATAGTGACGATTATTCACCCCATCATAATAGACGAAGAAGGAGCGGGGCGAAATGGGAACACCTTGGAAACTATTAATCGCGGATGATGAAGCAATCATTCGTGACGGTATTCGCGAGACCATCCAATGGGATCAGCTGTCCCTCGTGGTTGTGGCTGAGGCAGAGGACGGGGAGGAAGCCTTGGAGCAGGCCTTATTACATCAGGTGAACATTATTCTGGTGGATTTGAATATGCCCATTATGAATGGGCTTATGGTTATGAAACAGATTCGTGAGCAACTACCTGAGTGCAGAATTGTCATTATTACAGGGCATGATGAATTCACCTATGCTCAGGAAGCGATTCGGTTAGATGTGGATGATTATATTCTCAAGCCGGTCAATCCCGCACAACTGACGGAAGTATTAGGTAAATTGTCCAGACAATTAACGCAACAAGTTGTTGAGGATAAGTATTTGACTGTCGCATCACGTCAGATTGAGAAGAATATAACCATATTGAGGGAACGTTTCTGCAAGGAGTGGCTAGAAGGGAATCTCCGTGAAGAGGAGGTAAGAGAGCAGCTTGAATTTCTCCAGTTACCGTTGGATGATCCTACCTTACTAGGTGTGATTCGGTTTGAGAAGGATGCAGGAAAGCCTTATATTACCGAGAAAGATCGACAATTATATTTATTCGCCATTGAGAATATAGCTGGTGAAATTCTACAGCCATGGAGTCATATTATTTTCCGAGATCATTATGGATTAATTGTGATTATTATTTGGGCGCAGGTTGCAGATGAAGTGCTACATTCGATAATGAATGCGATTCGCGAATACTTGAAGATTACAGCCTATCCTTCATTCGAAGTGATCGATGAACATCAAAGAGGAATTGTGCAATCCTACAACAGAGCCAAAGAAAACATTTATCAATTAACACAGCTGTCACCTATGGTAAGGAGAGGGCAGCAATTAATTAAAGAACAATATATGAATTCGGAATTAACACTTGAAATGCTTGCTGACGAGCTGCAAATTTCCCCCATTTATATGAGTCGTCAATTGAAGGAGGAGCTGGGAACATCCTTTATTCAACTGTTGACTCAAACAAGAATGAATAAAGCTATTTATTATTTGGACTCTGGTGATTTATCGATCAACGAAATCTCAGAGCTAGTTGGATTTGATAACCAGCATTATTTCAGTACTTCCTTCAAAAAAAACGTGGGGTTGTCACCTAATCAGTACCGCAGAGGGAATAAATTGGTATAATCAACTTATATCGAATGTATAACTTAGCTTAAGTTTATCCTTAATGGAGAGTTAGGTGTGGTCTAAGTTGAATAAACGGCAAGCTTTTCTTGTAGCATCCATGTGTTATATTATCTTTTTCTCTGTATTAAACGGTACCATGTTCAATGTAGCACTACCTGCGCTATCCAAGGAATTTTCACTTTCGCCATCCGGAGTTAGCTGGGTTGTTGTTATTTATTCATTAATATTTGCTGTTGGATCTGTCACTTACGGGAAGCTGGCGGATATTTACCCGATCAGAAGGTTAATTGTCATCGGCTTGTTATTATTCTCTTCGGGCTCATTGATCGGGTTTCTCTCGGAGGAGTATTGGATGGTCATTATTGCACGAATGATTCAGGGAAGTGGATCCGCAGCTATTCCTGCTTTGGCCATGATAGCTAGTGCAAGGTATTTTCCAATCGAACAAAGAGGCTATGTAATGGGCTTTGTCGCCTCCACAGTCGCATTCGGTTTTGGCGTTGGTCCTTTACTTGGGGGAGCGATCACACAGATCTTCGATTGGCGCGTGCTGTTTCTCGTTTCTGTCTGCAGTTTGGCAGCATTACCGGTATTGATTAGAGCTCTTCCCCATGAGGAGCCACAAGGAGGCAGCCTTGATATATTAGGTGCTGTACTTTTTGGATTGGGGGTTGCTGCTTTATTACTTGGCGTGAATACAAACGTATGGTTCCTATTACTTGGTGTTCTGTTGTTTGTATCATTCAGCTTACATATACGGGGGAAGGAGCAACCATTTATTCAGATTGGCTTATTCCAAAATCCGAAATTTGTCCTCATGCTGCTATTCGCTCTATGCATCTACTTTTCTCATATGTCTTCCTTTTTCGTGCTTCCACTAGTATTGGCAGATGTCAACGGACTTGAGCCGGGTTGGATTGGGTTAGTTTTTTTCCCTGGAGCTATGATAGCAGCACTGCTAGGAACGCGTGCGGGTAAATTAAGTGATCGGTATGGTAGCCAAGTGGTACTGAGGTGGGCTGCAATAATGATGGCAATGGGCTTCTTAACAATATCATCATTGATTAGTGTGTCCGTCATGTGGATTAGTGTGACCTTAATATTCATCTTCTTAGGCTTTTCTAGCATTCAAGCGTCTCTTGCAAGTTATATAGCTAGCACATTAGATCCGAAGGAAACGGGTGTTGGGTTGGGATTGTATAACCTAACAGCCTTTATGGGGGGGACGCTTGGACCTACGCTCGTCTCGAAATTCTTAGAGCTGAACACGACGCGCTGGAATATTCTTAACCCAGGCGGATTTGCCTCTTACAGTAATGGGATGTTGATTTTATCTATGATATGTCTGGGTTCATTATTACTTCTGACAGGGGTGCTTATTCTTGAAAAATATCATTCTATTCTGCTACGCGCATCCAGATGATGAGAGCTTTGGTGCTGGAATAACGATCTCGAGCTATGCATCCCGTGAAGTCGCTCTATAATTTCATTGGATGATTGGCACAAATTTCTCAAGAGTTTGTAGGCAAGGGACTTGCAGATTGAGCGAGAAATAGATACGATGTTAAGTATATCTGGAATAATGAAAGGGAGATGGACATGTCTAATTCAGACAAGGATTTAAGAATACGTAGTATTGTTATAAGCGAAGGTGAGAATCGTTCCCCTAACCGTGCCATGCTTCGGGCTGTTGGTTTCACAAATGAGGATTTCAAGAAGCCAATGATCGGTGTAGCTAGCACTTGGAGTGAGGTCACACCGTGTAATATGCATATTGATAAATTAGCAATATCCGCCAAGGATGGAGTAAGGAAGGGTGGAGGAGCTCCACTTATATTCAACACCATTACTGTATCTGACGGTATCTCCATGGGGCATGAAGGAATGAAGTATTCATTACCAAGTCGTGAAGTAATCGCTGATTCTATAGAAGTAGTTGTTGGTGCTGAGAGATTAGATGGTGTTGTTGCTATTGGTGGCTGTGATAAGAATATGCCTGGTTGTATGATTGCTATTGGACGTTTGAACTTACCGTCGGTATTCGTGTACGGGGGTACCATTCAGCCGGGTAAGTCAGGTGGTAAGGATCTGGACATTGTTTCAGTATTCGAGGCGGTAGGTAAGTTTAACCAAGGTACAATTGACCATGCGGAGCTTAATAATATCGAGTGTCATGCTTGCCCAGGCGCAGGCTCGTGCGGAGGAATGTATACTGCGAACACAATGGCATCAGCTATCGAAGCGATGGGGATGTCATTACCAGGGAGCTCATCGAATCCAGCGATTGCCCGGTCTAAATCTGATGAATGTGCTGATGCGGGTGCTGCAGTAGTTGAACTGCTTCGCAACGGAATATATCCTAAGGATATTATGACTATGAAAGCATTCGAGAATGCCATTACCATTGTCATGGCACTTGGCGGTTCAACGAATGCATTCCTCCATCTCATAGCGATGGCTCATGCTGTTGGCGTGGATTTGAAGCTCGAGGATTTCGAGCCAATTCGCCAAAGAGTGCCACACTTGGCAGATCTGAAGCCGAGCGGTAGATATGTGATGCAGGATTTGTGTGATGTTGGTGGAGTTCCCGGTGTGATGAAGCTGTTGTTGGAGCAAGGATTGCTGCATGGTGATTGCATTACGGTAACCGGTAAGACATTAGCAGAGAATCTCGCTGAGATGCAGCCACTGAAGAGTGGTCAGGATGTCATTCGTCCATTCAATAATCCACTCAAGCCAACCGGTCCACTCGTTGTATTGAAGGGTAATCTAGCACCAGAAGGTGCTGTGTGCAAGATGTCCGGTCTTAAGGTGAAGTCAATGACAGGTCCAGCACGGGTTTACGATTCGGAAGAAGAAGCAACCGAAGCATTGCTGCAGGACAAGATTAAGGCAGGGGACGTAATTGTCATCCGATATTGTGGCCCAAAAGGCGGACCAGGGATGCCTGAGATGTTATCTATCAGTGCAATTGTCATTGGTAAAGGACTGGGTGGAGATGTATCCCTTATTACAGATGGTCGATTCTCAGGTGGAACACATGGCTTTGTTGTCGGTCATATATCTCCCGAGGCACAGATTGGAGGACCTATCGCATTGCTACAAGAAGGAGATAGGATAACAATTGATAGTGAAACTCAAGAGCTTACCGTTGACGTTTCGGATGCTGAGCTGGCCCAAAGACGTCAAAGCTGGGTAGAGCGGCCTCTACGTTATAATCGCGGTGTGTTGGCCAAATATGCGAAGCAGGTTTCCTCTGCATCGTTTGGTGCTGTAACGGATTAAGAACGAGCAATAAGAGGCGTGACCTGCGAGTAGTGCAGATCACGCCTTTTTCTCGTTGCAGGGT
>JBBDTA010000034.1:7028-9249 GCA_040904605.1 Paenibacillaceae bacterium | reverse complement strand
ACGTTCGTTCGTCTTTATTTATAACAAATTAATTCTTCAGTTTTATCCTACCGATTTGCCGTTCATAGCCATGAAAAACCATACAGCACTTACGAAGTAAAGATAAACAGATAGAGCTGCAACTGAGAATATACTCGTTGTCGCAACCAGAACAAATCCGAGAGGAAGCGCCCATAGGAAGGAAACGAACATCCATAATGCAGATTTACGCCAAACTGATAATAAGGCTAAACAGGCGGGCAGGAATAACAATGAAACAGTCAGAATAAGCTCAGTCAGATTTACCCGATCACTATATGGATTAAAGAATATAATCGTTATCGAGAGTATAATCGCTACAACGGCAGCTATGCCCCCAGTCCATTGCGCCAATCGGACAATAACATCCTTTCCTCTTAACCGAGTACCTATTCCCAGTAATATGACTAATAAACTAAGTGCCATTATAGTTAGAGCTAGGCCTTCTGACGTTAATAACATCTTTGTGAAACGTTGTATATGGAATAGCGCCGTATCCACCCAAGTCTCCTTCAGCTCGGATCGAAGATCAACATTCTCGTTCGGTAGCCATCCTTCCCCTAACTTCATTAAATCATTATTGGCCTCCTCAATAGACTGCGTTCTGCTGCATAATGAGGTGTGGAGCTCATTCCCATACAGGGTGTGTACGTATACCAAATATTGTTGTCCCACTGTAAAATCATAACCGCACGAAGATTCTCCATAACCCGCATATACGATGATTTGTGATGGTCTCGAATGCTTGTAAGATCGTTCCACCTTGAACAACACTGCATTCCGGCGACCGATTGTTCCTAGTGCTTCATGAGGATCTAATGATAGTTCGACGGCTACCACTTTACCATGGAACACTTCTGATGCGCGTTCGGACGCAGGTTCGAAATCCGATTCCGCACAACTGCAAGCATATGCAGGTTGCGGTGCAAACCATCCGGTAGTGCCGATTAGAACCATGAAAATTAAGGCAATCCATGTTTTTCTCACTGATCCTCCTCATTTCCTACTCCACAATTTCGATCTTTTTCCCTATCTCTCCAACTATATGTATAAACGATATTTCCAGATAATTGTTGCAATACCTGCATTGCCAGTAATCTAAGAACTTGTTACAACTAAAAATTCCCTTGCTACTTCTAATGGTGTTCCGTTATAATTCTGCCTTATAACATTAATAAGCACTAATAAGGGGATTTAATCTCATGCTATCACGCTTTCTTACTTATTATCGTCCGCATTGGAAGCTGTTCGTCATCGATTTTGGTTGTGCATTTATATTAGCTCTATTAGAACTTGCTTTTCCTCTAGCAGCAAAGTGGATTGTTGATTCTCTCATTCCTGAGGGAAGATGGGATGCTATAATATGGGCTTGTATGGGCGTTCTTGTCTTCTATGTAATAAGCTCATTGCTTCAATTCATCGTTACGTATTGGGGGCATAAGCTTGGCATTAATATCGAGACGGATATGCGACAGCAGCTTTTTCAGCATGTTCAGAAGCTGAGTTTCCGATTTTTCGACAACACGAAGACGGGTCATATTATGTCACGATTGACGAACGATCTCTTCGAGATCGGGGAGCTTGCGCACCATGGTCCTGAGGATTTATTCATCGCTGTCATGACCTTTATCGGTGCGTTTATCATTATGATGACGATCAATGTGAAGCTAGCGCTCATTACATTGATTACGATCCCTTTTCTGATCTGGTTAATTTCTGTGTGCAGTATTAAAGTCGAGAAGGCCGCTTCGCAGATGTTCGCTAATATCGCTGATGTGAATGCTCAGGTCGAGGATAGCGTGTCTGGTATTAGGGTCGTGCAATCCTTTACGAATGAGAAGCACGAAATACATAAATTCTCGATTAGTAATCAGCTATTTCGGGCAGCCAAGCTTCGTTCATATCTAGTTATCGCGTATAGCTCTTCAGGTATGTTTTTTCTGATGCGAATTATGTCCTTGATCGTTCTACTGAGTGGTGCGTGGTTCGTTGTCCGAGGTCAAATGTCGATTGGCGATCTGGTTGCTTTCTTATTATTCGTTAACGTATTCATTAAGCCGATAGAAAAAATCAATGCACTATTAGAATCGTATCCTAAGGGTATGGCTGGCTTCAGAAGGTATCTAGAAATTCTGAATGTGGAGCCGGATGTATCCGATTCACACGATGCAGTTGAGGTATCTGATTTGAAAGGCGATATTAC
>JBBDTA010000034.1:0-6928 GCA_040904605.1 Paenibacillaceae bacterium | reverse complement strand
GGGATTAAGCTATCTGGTGGACAGAAGCAACGGCTGTCCATTGCGCGAATTTTCCTGAAGAATCCGCCAATATTGATTCTGGACGAGGCAACCTCTGCCCTCGATGCTGAGACAGAATTGGTTATTCAGGAAGCCTTCGCTGAGCTGTCTACGAATCGCACTACATTGGTCATCGCCCACAGGCTGGCTACCATTCGCCATGCGGATCGCATTGTTGTTGTTACGAAGGATGGAGTAGCCGAACAAGGCACACATAATGAATTACTCGACCATGAAGGTGTGTATGCCAAGCTCTATCGAGCCCAGTTCTCATAACGATGGCACAACACAGAAACCGTCCTACGAAAGACAGATTCCTGCTCAAAGAAACAAGGATGAATATTGCATATTAGGAGGTAACCCATGAGATGGCTCAAGAAAAGTTTATTCGCTAAGCTGCTTGTCGGGATGCTTATCGCTGCTGTCATTCCCTATACGCTATCTAACATTATTTCTTATAAGACGACTTCGGCTTCAGTGGAACGGCAGGTCATCGAATTAAGTCAGAATGCGATGGGTATCGGTATGGATAATGTGATACGTTATTTACATGATCTAAATTGGATCTCCGTTTCATTCTATTATAGGGAAACACTCATGAATTATTTGAGGCAGGAAGAATTTCTTTCTCATCAAATTCTATATATAAACAATCAGGTTGATCTCATGTACAATCAACGACCCGAATTTCGTGGTGTGACCTATATAAGTGCGAAGGGTGGCCATACTTTTACCCGCTTTGGGATAGGACTGCCTGCTATAACAACACATCCTTTTGATACTTCAATCTGGGGTAGGAGCAGCGGGCTCTATACCGTATCCCATATTGGGAAGGAAAGTGTTCTGGGCGTCCATAAACAATTGATTGATTACCCAAGTTCCGAAGTGTTGGGGTACTTATCTTTATACATCGGGCTTGAAGAGATAGGCAATCTTGTTCGTTCTCAGGCAGGTCCCTCCAAAGATCAAGTGTTTCTATATCTTCACGAGAATATGGATATGCTGTACGCATCGGAAGACTCCGCACCCCACCAAACATGGACCATAAACAAGATGTCTGATCTTGCTGGAAATCGGGGAGCATTTAATGGTGAGTTGAACGGTGAGAAGGGTATCTATATTTATATAAAAAAAGATTATTTGAACATACCCCTAACCGCGATTAAGTTCGTAAGCAATGCTTCGATTAATGAATCAGCAAATCAAACGTTGAATAGGTCACTTTTCATCCAAATTATTGCCATTGCATTCGTGATTATACTGGCTTCGATTTTGAGTTACATTACCATCGCTCCGGTAAAAAGACTTCTTCGTACGATCGCGCGTGTTGAGACCGGCAACTTTGACGTGAAATGGGAAGTGGAACGTGTAGACGAGTTCGGGATCCTTGAAAATAGATTTCAGACGATGATCCACAATCTCGATGATTTGATGAATCGGGAATATCGGTATCGACTGGAATTGTCTACAGCGCAGTTAAAAATGCTGCAAGCACAAATTAATCCTCATTTTCTATATAATGCTCTGCAATCGATTGGGACGCTAGCACTTCGTCATGGTTCAGAAGAAACTAGTGAAAAAATTGCGGAATTAGGTTCGATCTTGCGTTACAGTATGGATATAAAGACAGAGGTGGTTACGCTGCAGACGGAAATCCAACATATTGAGCACTATTTATCTCTGCAAACAAACAGATTTAAAAACCGATTGTCCTATACACTAAGCTGTTCTAAAGAAGCCTTGAAGTTCCGCATTCCCAAGATGATCCTTCAGCCGCTGATAGAGAATAGCATCATTCATGGATTGGAAAAAGGAAAGGGAACGATGACTTTGCATATTTCCGTTGAGATGAACCACGAGTTGCGAATTCGTATCATAGATAACGGCAGAGGAATATCACCAGAAACAGTAGAGCGAATCCGTAAGGAATATGCTAAGGCTGAACTTCATTCCGATAAGAACGGCGGGATTGGCCTCATCAATGTATTGAACCGGATGAGACTGTACTATGGGGAAGGCTTCAGCTGGGAAATATCCAGTATTCCGTATGAAGTCACTCTGATTTCACTTCATGTCGACGCCGATTGGATGGAGAAGGAGGGATCGTAGTATGAAGGTTCTGATTGCCGATGATGAGGAGCTCATAAGAGAAGGGATCGAACTTGCGGTTGATTGGACGAAGTTTGGTGTGGAGGAAAGGCTCTTCGCAGAGGACGGAGTTCAGGCTATAGACCTTATTCGTCAGCATCACCCCGTTGTTTTGTTTTGTGATATGAGTATGCCGGGTATGAATGGTTTGGAGTTGCTCAGACGAATAAGAGAGGAGCGGATAGAGATTCAGATTATTATAGTCAGCGGCTATGATGACTTTACCTATACACGTGTTGCCATTCAGTTAGGTGGAGTGGATTATATCTTAAAACCGTTCAGTAAGAAGGACTTGGAAGAGGCGTTGGAAAAAGCCATTGCGGTTTGGAAACAATCCGAACTGAATCAGCACGATATTCGTCAGAATCAACATCGTTTGAAACAGGCAGACGCTATGCTGGATGAACAGAAGCTTGCTATGTATTTTAATAGTGAAGTTGGCTATCATGAGGGCATACGTGGGTTGTTCTACAAGATTGGATTGCCGCTTCATTCTATTAAAGCTACTCTGATTTTAGCCCAAAATAAGATGGAGCTTATCGACCAACGTTTCCAAGGGGACGAGGGACTATTCATCTTTGCCGTGAACAACATTCTACATGAAATCTTAAAGCCATATGGGGCACATTATATATGCAAACTAGATGAATATCAGTGGCTGCTATTGAGCAGGGTTAAGGAACACACTGGAACCCAGCAGGAGTATCAGTGTTGTATAGCCAAGATCGTGAATGGATGGAAGTCAACCTTAGGACTTAAAGTGCTTACAGGTTTGGCTGATCAGGAAGCCGATGTCCATTCACTTCCGAATGTCGTGAAATCTGCTAGGTTGAATTTGCTTCAAAGCAATTTGCTTCCGGATGGTTCGACAAAGCCTCCTAAGGAGATCCAGCTTAGCTTCGTGGATCAACAGGTTTTGTTGCAGGCAGCACTGAAAAATAAGGATAAAGTTTATGTAGGAGGTATCATTCGATCATTTGTCCGAAAACTTAGAGAACATGGGGGCCTCAGCTTAAAGAGACTGCAGACTTATACGGTCGAGGGCAATTTAATGCTTGAACAAGCGAGTCAAATGATCAGGTCAGCAAATCAAGTGGGCATTAAATTTATTCCGATTTGGATTAGCGATTTGGGGGAATGGGAAAAGCTGCAAACACAACAATGGTGGGCTTTGGTGGAAGAAGGAGGGGACGAGGTTTCGGGCTCTGGTAGTATCCACGCTGTTCGTGATTTCATCCATCATCACTTTCAAGAAGAGATTTCGTTATCCATGCTATCTGAACGGTTTCACTTCAGTCCCCAATACATCGCTAAGAAGTTCAAGGAGCTTTACAATACAACCGTCATGACCTATGTGATCGAATTAAGGATGGAGAAAGCGAAATCATTACTTGCTCATACCGATATGTCAGTATCGGAAATTGCTAATGCTTTAGGGTATGTGGATGAAAACTATTTTGGCAAAGTGTTCAGGAAGCACCACGGTGTTTCTCCGCTTCAATACCGTAAACAACAGTAAGGTTCAGATGTTCCTCTTTTGGGCGAAAATATTCCCTGCCTTATTCAGACGGTCTCCACTACAATGAAAAGTAGTTACAAAGACAAATACAGGGGGTACAGATTATAATGAAAAAATGGTTTGCTACGATGATGGTTTGTGTATTGCTTGTAGTTTCTCTTGCTGCTTGTGCAGGTAAAGCAGAACCAAAACAGAGTGATGCAGGTGATACGAAAAAAGCTCCTGCTGCTAAAGAAGAGAAGGTTATGCTTAAGTTGCTTCAATTTAAAATTGAGATCACTGACAAGGTTAAAGCCATGGCTGCTGACTATATGGTGGAAAATCCGCATGTTATATTGGACGCTCAAGTATCCAGTGATTATGACACCCTGTTGAAAACGCGGTTTGCTTCGGGAGACGCGCCAGATATTTTCTTCACAAAAGCATTCTCAGAAATTACAGATTGGTCTGATAAATTGGCGGATTTGTCTAACGAGTCTTGGATGTCCAAAGTGTCCCCTTCTGCTTTACAAGGAATGACAGTAGAGGGCAAAAAACTTGGTTTCCCGGTAGCTTTTGAAGGCTACGGATTTATTTATAACAAAGATCTATTTGCTCAAGCGGGCATCGATAATGTACCAACCACATTGTCTGAATTGAAAGAAGTAAATGAGAAGCTGAAAGCAGCAGGAATTTCATCCTACTCTGAAGGCTACAAAGAATGGTGGGTTCTAGGACAACATTTATACAACCTTCCATTTGCATACGAGAAAGATCCAGCTGCAACAGCTGATAAGATCAATAAAGGTGAAGCAAAAGTACAGGATGTTGTGAACATGGACGGATTCTTTAATGTTCTAGATATGACGCTTGATTATGGTAAGGGAGTTGAATCCATAGGGGTTAGTTATGACAACCAAGTATCTGACTTCTCTACTGGTAAAACAGCGATGATGCAACAAGGGGTTTGGACAATTGACTCCATTATGAAAATCAATAAAGATATCAATATGGGAATGTTCGCCATTCCACTAACTGAAAATTCAGAAGATACAAGGCTTCCTGTAGGGGTTCCTGCATACTATGTTCTTAATAAGGATAGCAAAAACTTAGAAGAGGCTAAGAAATTCCTTAATTGGTTACACGAGAATGGACAGAAGTATTTGGTAGATTCCTTCAAGTTGATTCCAGCATTCACTGATTTGGAAACAACACCTGAACTTGGACCTTTGGCCGCTGATCTAAATTCATATGTAACTAAAGATCAAACAATCCCATGGGCACATTCCTTCTGGCCAACGGGTGCAAACCGTGAGTTTGCAAAACAACTTCAAGCCTACGTTGGTAATCAGATGACGAAAGAAGAAGTTTTAACCGAAGTCCAGAAAATATGGAGCGAGAGAGTAAGCAAATAAGATAGGGCTGAACAAGGTGCATCACCTCCTCAGGCGGTGATGCACCTTTTACATCCATTACGGTTTATACAAAGAAAGGGGGAAGGTTATGATGACTGTGAAGACTCGACGACTGTTGACTTACGCACTCTTTGTGGCACCTGCGCTCATTTTTTTTACGATCGTTATCTTCATACCATTTTTGCGTGCCATATTATTTTCATTTCAAGACTGGAACGGAATTAGCAGCGACATTGGATGGGCTGGCACGTCCAACTATACAAGACTTATAAGCGATAAAGGGTTTATTAAGTCTTTTGATTTCACTGTGAAATTTGTAATCACTACGACGATACTATTGAATGTTGTTGCTCTTGCCTTAGCATTGATATTGAATCTTGCCTTAAAAACTCGGAACATACTTCGTACGGCATTTTTTCTTCCCTATGTCATCGGAGGCGTCATTATCGGATTTATCTGGCAATTCATTATTGGCGGATTGTTTCCGGAAATTGGAGCTGCTACAGGTTGGGCCATATTCCAAAAAAGCTGGCTTAGTTACCCTGAGTATTCTTTCTGGGCCTTGGTGATCGTTACGGTATGGCATTCCGCTGGTTATTTCATGATCATATACTTGGCAGCACTTCAGGGTGTGCCAAAAGATATGCTGGAAGCGGCGGAAATCGATGGGGCAGGATGGGTTAATCGTTTTTGGCATGTGACATTACCTTTGATTCGACCAGCTATGACGATTAATCTCTTCTTGGCTATTTCTAATGGATTTAAAGGCTTTGATTTAAACTTTGCTCTAACAAAAGGCGGACCTTTTGGGACAACTGAATCATTGGCATTGCATATTTATTTAGAGGCTTTCACGAAAAACCTATTTACTTATGCATCGGCTAAAGCGGTCATATTCTTTCTAATATTGGCTGGTATTACGTTAGTACAAGTGGCTGTGATGAAACGCAGGGAGGTGGAGATGTGAATCGAGAGAGATATAGTATAGGTAAGCTTGTACTTGAAATCATCATGCTTGCACTTGGTTTGTTATTCTTCTTTCCATTGTATTTAACCATTGTTAATGGATTTAAGACTTATAACGAAGTGGTGACCTCCACCACAGCGTTTCCTGAAGTCGTACAGTTTCAAAATTTTGTGACCGTATGGAATCAAATTAACTTTCTTGGAGTTTTCATGAACTCTCTTATCATCACTGTTGTTGCGGTGGTAGGTATATTATTGATAAGTTCTATGGCAGCTTATCAGTTGGTTCGAAGTCCCGGGCGTCTAAGCCAAATTATCTTCCTAGTCATTCTATCTTCCCTGATCATTCCATTTCAAACGATGATGATTCCTCTGGTGAAAGTAGCTAAGGATCTGAATATCATTGATACAATTCATGGGATCATCTTATTATACTGGGGGTTTGGCATTCCGTTAGCTTTGTTTTTGTATCATGGGTTTATTAAAGCGGTTCCGAAGGAACTGGAGGAAGCGGCTAGCATTGACGGCAGTGGGCCATTTGGTATCTTTTTTCGAATTTTGCTTCCTTTGCTCAAACCTATTACTACAACGATTGCCATTCTACATTCACTTTGGATATGGAATGATTTCCTCTTGCCGTTGATTACATTAAGCTCGATAAAGAATCAGACGATCCCGCTTGCTGCTTCCGTTTATTTCGGTCAGTATACGAATGAATGGCATCTGGCGATGGCAGCGTTAACTTTAGCCACATTGCCAATCATGATTTTCTTTATGTTTATGCAGCGTTACATTATTCAAGGTATCACTGCGGGGGCAGTCAAAGGGTAAGTATTTTACTATAGCTCAAATAAGCGTAGCA
>JBBDTA010000033.1:0-9389 GCA_040904605.1 Paenibacillaceae bacterium | reverse complement strand
CACTAATCTCACTTTTTCTCTTGAATTCCTGCTCCTTCACAACCTGAGACATTAATTCCTTAATCCGTAGCACCATCATGTTGAATGTGCGGGCCAATCGACCAATTTCACGTGTGCTATCCATCGGTACTGAAATGTCGAAATTACCTTTTTCAACCTCTTTCATATGCTCCTGCAACTGATTGATCGGACGGGTCAGCTTACGAGATAAGAAAAAGGATACGCCTAATGCTAGAATCAGACTGATCATGCCAAGAGCTAGAAAGGAAATTTGCATATCCTTCTTATTGCTCACCAATTCGTTCAAATAAGACACACCGACAATCTTCCAGCCAAAACCGGTGTCTTGAATGGAATACATCCGACTTTCTCCGCCTTCATCCGTTATAAAGCTTCCACTTTGATCCTCTAATACCTCTTTGATCCGTTCTTCTTTCAGACTGCTATAAATCAACTGTTGTTGAGGATGATAAACGATATTACCTCTATTGTCGACGATAAATACGTAACCTTGTTTACCGATGTCAATTTGATCGAATATGTCTTTGAGAACGTTAAAATTCATATCCACTAGAAGGATTCCAAGTGTTTGATTACCGCCCGGGCTGCGAATTTCTCTGCTTAAGGAAACCACCCATGGGTATTCCTGGAATATGGGTTGAACCTGTGAGGAAGAAATCACAATCTCGCCATCCGCATCCGCAGCATCCTGATACCACGACATCTCCTTCACGGTAATATTCGGATTCAACTGGGCATCCTTGCGATCGGAAACCCAATGCCCCTCTTCACCAAACAGATTTATCGATGAAATGTCATTACGAGAAACTGAGATCGATTGAAAAAAGTCGGAAATTTCCTCTGCATTCATTCCGTTCTGAGAGATAAGGTAATCCCGCACATTCCGGTTGTTCATGACGAGCAAAGAGATATTCTCCATATTGGTAATGTAGGTTTGAATATTGAGATTGAGCTGTTTAATAAGCTCTGTTGTGTACTCTTGTGCTGTTCTTCTGGCGGAAATAGATGACAGCTGATAAGCGCTAATGCTAATCACAATGGCTGTCAGTACAATCAAGAAGGCAAAGGCCGCAGTAATATTCGACTGAATACTATTAAATCTAAGCATCTTCATCTAGGTATCACGCTTTCTCGGCCGAGCACCTTTGCCGATATTCGGTAGGGCTGTCCCCGGTTATTTTCTTGAATAGCATGCTGAAATAATGTGGATCCTGATACCCAACTCGTGAGGCAATCTCATACGTTTTCAGTGTAGTAAATTTTAAAAGCTCCTTCGCATTTTCTATTCTCACCGACGTCAAATACTCAACAAACGTTTTACCCGTCTGTATCTTGAACACAGAGCTGAAGTAGCTTGTACTCATATGGACATGCTTGCAAATCTTGGATAACGAAAGACCTTCATCTGAATAATGCTGCTTCAAGTAAACCTCTGCTGCCCTCACCTGACTGTCACAGAAATAATTCCTTTGTTCCACGATTGTGTTAATCGCATACCGGCAACGATCGAAAAGCCATGATTCCATTTCCTCTAAGGTTTGGAATTGATAGATGTGTGTAATTGGATTGACATCACCGAATATATCTACCTCGTGCAGTCCAAGTTGATTTAAATCACGGATAAGGTAAATAATCAGCTTCTGAATGTGAATGTAACATTGCTCAATAGATGGATACGATTTCTTATACTGCTGTATGATAGCTTGAAGTGTTTCTTTTAATTCATTCTCCGTTCCCGTTTTCATGCATGAAATCAACTTTAGTTCCCAATCCTCTTGATATTCTCCACTTGTTGTAGCTCGATGCCCCTCCATATCCATAATGCTGATCACCTTGTTCGCGCCTAACAAAAACCGATATTCCGATGCAGCCAATGCAGACTCGTAAGATTGAGGGAAATGATTTAAACTGTTGCAGGAATGGCCGATCCCTATTGTAACCGTAAACTTCAAGTAGCTTTGGATGAGATGCCTCATCTTCTCCGATAGCTGTTCTGCTAAATCAAACAAAGGCTCCTCCGCTTCACCGGACAGGATCACGATAACCTTCTCGTCCCGAGTGCGAAAGGCAATCGAACCCGCTTCTTGCTCCACCACCTCTTGGATCACATTAAACATGGCAAACCGGAGCAAGTCTTTATCGGCGTTATGATGATCCTTGGGGAAGTAATCTATATCGATGGCGATGGCCAAATAGTATGGTGTGTTCAACGATATTTGAAAATACCTTAGCCGTTCCTCTCGTTCCCTATGATGAATAGAAGAAGTAGCCATACGCTCCAGAAATCGTTCCTTCAAGAGGGGTAAGCTTTCATTTAATTGAATTTTCAGACGATCGAAATCCTCACGCTTCCGCTTCTCTTCATTCATCTCCGCTGTCACCTTTTCCAGAACCTTACGAAGCTCAGTCGCGGTAATTGGTTTTAGAATGAAATCATTGACTCTAAGCTTAATCGCTTGCTGCGCATAGGTAAAATCATCATAACCAGTAAGGATGATCACCTTAGTGAAGGGATGATGCTCGGATATATATCGCGCAAGCTCCAGACCGTCGACGAATGGCATATTAATATCGGTTAGAACAACATCAGGCAGCAATTGATCTACCGCCTCCATAGCTTCCATCCCATTCTCACAATCGCCGATGCAGACAAGTCCAAGCTCACTCCAGTTGATTCGCTCTTTGATTCCTTCGCGTACGACCATCTCATCGTCAACCAGAAGCACCTTATACACAACAATGTCCCTCCAGTGTCTGTGAACCGCCTTTAATCTATCTTATATTATAACATCAGAATAGAATAGTTATGTTCATTCGGAGGAGTCGCTGCGAACAGGTGTAAGAAAGTCATTGTTTGACTATTATCTCAGGTTAAGCTGTAGCTCGAATTCTATGATATTCTTCTCTTCTAGAAGATTGTACCATAGTCTATCGTATCGAGTCAGGTCTCCATAGAGAGCCAGTTCGGTAATCACCTGGTCCACGAATAAGATATCTAGATCCTCCACAGGAAGCCATGGGAACAGCTCAGCGGAGCGATTTAGCAGATCCTGCTCCCTCTCGAAAATCCGTTCCGGCTCAATCGCCTCAATAATCGCTGTCTCTTCAGAAGCGTTCTCAACAATACCCAGACCGAATAAGATATGCTTCCGCCGTAGCCCCCCATGACTACCCATGGCTGGAACAATGAATGGATCGGCTCCATAACGTTTCAGTTCTGCTGCTATGGCTGTAATAATCCTAGCTATATTAGCAATTCCTCTGCTGCCTGCGATAATGGCAATTCTCATACCTGATTTGATTTTTGTGCGTGAATATATCTTGGCTATCTCCGCCTCAATCGCAGCCTCAATATGCTGTATAACAGGCGCTTGGTAGTGCCGACGAATTTTTATCATGTTCGGTAGCATACCCATATCGTCCCCCTCTACTTATGCTAACAGTATATCAAACACCTATATGAATCATCACAAATAACAACGGATACTTCACAAAATCCGCTGTTGGTTGTTCGCAAACCTTGATCTAGAGCTGTATAGTTCACAATTATCTATTTCTTGCCAGCCCATAGTTTCAGTAAATGATACGAATATATAATCCCATTATTAGCAAGGTTAATTCCGCAGTTTACAATAAACCTTAACATAAAAAGGACTCCCGAATTTGGAATTTGGGAGTCTTTTTACATCTATCTTAATAATTAATGCACGAGACAAATGTCGAAAGCGATACGTATATGACCCAAATCCCCAAAATGCCCTAATCTTCCTTTTCGAAGAAGATAATGAATGTGGGTAATAATATGCCGCGTACTAGGAACGTATCAAGTAAGATTCCGACTGCGACAATGAATCCGAAGACGAATAGAACTGCAATAGGCTGCGTCATGAGTGCGGCGAAAGTCGCCGCCAAGATCAAGCCAGCAGAAGATATCACTCCACCCGTATGAGATACAGCAATTTCGACTGCCTTTCTAACCGGATACTTCTTTCGTTCTTCCTTATAACGCGATACGAGCATGATGTTGTAATCGATGCCGAGTGCAATTAGGAAGACAAAGGCGTAGATTGGAACCCTTGTGCTAATGGCATCCATATCAAACAGTACATCCGTCAAGAACGTACCTAGACCAAGAGCGGCTATAAAGGAAACAAGGATTGTCCCCATCATGTATAGGGGCATCTTGATCGAACGCGTTAAGACGAACAACATCAATAGAATTAGTAGAGTTTCTAATACTACAATGACAATAATGTCACGGTCGTTTATACTACGTTCATCAGCTCGGGCGGCTGTTGCGCCAGCATAATAAAGGTCTCCTGCAACGCCTGCATTGCTGATGATCCCTTCAGAATTATCACGCATCTTATCAAATGTATCCAGCGCCTCTACAGAATAGGGACTGATGTCAAAAGACAAGCTGTATTTGACGACTTTCCCCTCATCAGCAGTACCTGTAAGTCGAGCGCTAGCAATATGAGGCTGACCTGCAAGCTCTGTCCGTAGAGCCTCGATTTCAGCCTCTGATAGAGCTTTATTACTCTCCATAACAACAGTGGTAGGAGCTAAATCCCCTTTATCGAATCTCGTTTCTACAATTTCGTAGCCCTCACGAGATGGCATATCCTCTGGAAAAGATTTCACAGTATCAAATTCGTATTTTAAGTTAAATAAGTTAAGAGAAGAAATGATGAGAATAAGAAGAACTAATCCACCTGCAAGCCCTGGCTTCTTGGTGACAAAACGAGCAATACGACTCCAAATCGCATTCTTCTTAATATCCTGTTGGCCAACTTTCGGCACCTTAGGCCAGAACGATTTACGTCCGAACAGCGTGAATAAAGCCGGAACAAGTGTTATGGAAGCAAGCATGATAATCGCCATTGCCGTTGCGAAAATTGGAGCAAAGTTCTGATAGTCACGGAAATTAGCGAAGAATAGCACGAGCATAGCAACAAGAACCGTACCGCCAGAGAAGAATACGGGTTCGCCCGTCTCACGCATCGCGAGCTTCATGGCTTCATACTTACTCTCATAACGCTTAAGCTCTTCGCGATATCGTGAGAAGACGAATAACGAATAATCAATTACGGCTGCGAATACAAGAATGGACATGATCGATAAGGTTTGGTTATTAATCACTAGGCCGGCTTTTCCCATTAAGCCTAAGGTTTTATTCACCACTTCATATACGAATGCGGTAGCGAGAAGCGGAATAAACGCCAATAGCGGCGAACGGTAAATAACAATTAAGAGAATTAATACAAGTACAACTGTCGATAGGAGCAAGACGATATCTGCGCGTGAGAAGAGCTTCAGCGTATCGCCGGCTATCCCCGCCGGACCTGTGACTCGGAATATTAGATCGCCAATTGAAATCTCAGCAACTTCGGTTATTTGATCTACAGCTTCGCCAATAGCTTGGTTATCCAGGGATGACTCGAGATTGACAGGAATTACAACCGTAGTTAAATCCTCCGACATGAACGCAGTCTGCGCTTCTGGTGGAAGTTGAGAGAATGCAACGACTTCTTTCACACCACTGATCTTGGCACCGGAAATAGAATCAACGACTTCGCCAACTTTTGTTAAATCAATATTACCTGTCTCGTTATGGAATACGAGAAGTGCCGGTACACCTTGGTCATTCTGAAAATATTGGTCGATTTTTTGATTTGCAATAATCGATTTCGCATCATCGGGTAAAGATTGAAATCCAGTTACCTTATAATCACTCGCAGATGGACCTGCACTCAGAAGTATTGTCACAATTAGCCAAAAGATTAATGTGATCCACATTCCACGTTTTGTTGATACCCAGTCCGTAAGTGGACGTAATAATGTTTTCATCTTTTTCTCCTCTTTTCTAACTTATAATGTTAGATCGCAAGCGCAAGTCATTCTCTTCTTGCTCCATTAAACAATAATTTGACACTAGTGTCAAATTTAAAGCGCCTTCACAGCAGCTACTGCAAAACGGCTTGGATGCTCTAGCTCAAATATAAAAAGACTGAGAGCGGCATACACAATGTCCATAAACAAAATGATGAGTAGTAGAAACATAAAAAAAGAAGATCCTTGAAAGATCAAGGGTCTTCTTCTGTGATGCGCGTAGAGGGACTTGAACCCCCACGGTTGCCCGCTAGATCCTAAGTCTAGTGCGTCTGCCAATTCCCTTCCTAGACCTGTAATGATGCTAACGTCTTAACCCGGTATAATTGCGAGAAGAAAAGTGAGCCAACAGCTATGAAAAATCCTAAACTGCCAATGACTAACGTATTTGTTAACCCTATATATCCTCCTAGAAGACCTCCCAGTAAAGAGCCAATTGGGTTAACGCCCCAAGTTAAAAAGCGAATGGTCGCGTTAACCTTCCCTTGAAGCTCCCCAGGCGTGATATACTGACGAAGCGCAGTAGCATTAATGTTATAGCAGGTCGTTCCAAAGCCAAACAGCAATTGTCCCACGCTTAACAGTGCGATATCGATTGAACTATGTCCGGTTGCTAGAAGAACGAATGGACTTCCGCCAGCTCCTAGTACCGCAGCAAACAGTGTCGCTTTCCCAACCCCAAAGCAAGCAGACAGCTGCTTACATACAAGGGCACCTAACAGACTCCCTACTCCCAAAAAGGTAAAGATGAAGCCAGTCTCCGCAGCATTCAATTGCAAGTTAATGGTTATAAATAATATAAACACAGTGCTATAACTGTACCAGGCAAGATTCCAAAGAACCGCACAGCGGGTAAATGTTTGAATAAACGGTTGTCCGTAAATGTAAGCAAAACCCTCTTTAATTTCCTGACTTATTTTCTTCTTTATTGCGCTGCTTTTTACCGGCATTATCTCCCGGTGGCGAATCCAAAGTAAGCTAACGGCAGAACACATAAACATAAGTGCACTAAACAGCATTGTTGTAATACCAGAGAATAGCTGTATGAATAAACCTGTCAATCCAGGACCCGCGATAGTGGCGATCGATGCGCTAATCTGTAATTTACCATTTCCGTCGGTTAATTGCTCTCTTTGAACCAACACCGGGAGATATGGGACGTAGAATACATCGAAGAGCACAGTACAAATGCCGAAAAGAAAAGCAATGCATAACAAATGGATAAAATGTAAACCGTTGATCAGCGATAAAACAGGTATGATAAGCAGTAAAGCACTCCTTATAAGATTTGAAATGACAAGTATTGGTTTACGAGCCAAACGGTCTGAGAATACACCGGCCAATAGTCCAAACAAAATAAAAGGCAGATATTCTGCTGCCCTTAAATATCCCATCTGCGCCGGTGTCGCTTGAATGGTAAAAGCAGCAAGTAATGGTATTCCCAGTAGTACAATCTGACTACCAAACTGAGAAGCTGTCTGACTAATCCATAGTTTAAGAAAATCCTTATTTCCCCATAGACTATTTGAATTTGTGTTCATGCTAGGCACCCTTTATCCTATTAAAGGAGCCCTTTCTCCAAGGGAGCCCTCCACCAGGCCTCCTTCTTTTCGCCAGTATTCGATACCTCCGAGCATTTCTTTAACTTTAAACCCCAGTTCGGATAAGCGAGCCGCTCCTTTTGTCCCTGCGTTGCACGCAGGACCCCAACAGTATACAACAATTACTTGCTCCTTCGAGAAAAATGCGGTTGTCTCCTCGTCAATGTTCCGGTACGGCATACTGACCGCCCCTGGAACATGACTCTCTTCGTAGGCAGTTGCAGCACGGACATCGACCAAGAGAAAATCATTGACTCCTCGCTCCATGTCCAGACGAACGTCAGCTATGTCCGTTTCCATGGAAAGCTTGTTCCGATAATGAAGTCTAATATCCTCCGGTGTAGAGGCTGGTGTTTCAAGAACTAGAGAGAAATATGAACGATTTTCCATTGTAATAACCTCCAACAAATCATAGTGTGTTTCATTTCTTAAATGAACTTTACCACAATTGGTATCATTGGAGTTATCTATAGAAATCGATACTATATTTCAATATTATTGATAGTTGAACCCGTTACTAACTCCAAGAAATGACTAAATGCTTTCGAAACCCACTTTTTCTTAGAGTAAATCAGCTGTGTGTAAAATTTACATCCAGGATGAGTTAAGTTCACTGCAACCACTTTCCCCTTGAGAATGTCTTCAGCGACGACGATTTTAGGTAAGAAAGCAATCCCCAACCCATATATGACACATTGCTTGATGGCTTCCAAATTTCCAAACTCGTAAGATAATGTATACTTGACTCCACTTTCTTTCAATGCTGTGAGCAGCATTGCCCGATACGTACAACCATCTTCCGTTAGAATCAAAGATTCGTTGTGCAAATCTTGAATACTCACCTCGTTTATCCGGCTAAATCGATGACTGGCATGGGCAACAATAACTAGTTCCTCTTCTCTTAATACGTAGCTGAGTAACTCAGGATCAGTAAACGGGGGATCTAAGATAAACCCGACATCCAAGGATCCTTCTTTTACTGAATCAATGATGAATGGCTCATTTGCTGGTTGAATAATCACGTTCATTTCTGGATAATTCAGTCGATATATTTGCAAGTATGGCGGTAGAAAAAAAGCAGCCAATGTTTCGACGGTTCCGATTGAGAGGGATCCTTTCGATTGTTTAGAAACTATTTCCTTAGATTCCACATGCAGTGAAACGATATCATTCGCATATTTCAAGAGAGTTTCACCTGCTGATGTTAACTTCATTTTTCTTCCGTTGCGTTCAAAGAGAACCGCTCCATAGGATTCCTCAAGCTTTTGAATTTGCGTAGTGATGCTCGATTGGGCGTACCCCAATTTTTCTGCAGCGTGTGTGTAGCTTCCCCACTTTACGACTTCACGAAAGGTTTGTAAATAAGTTAACTCCAAGAGGATCCCCGCCTTCTGATCAATAATTACATATTAACTATTCGAACAATGACCATTATCATTATATAGATCATATCATTAGAATGTTGTGAATTGTCCTATTCATTGTAGACTCTAAAAATTTAATAAAAAAACTCCCGAATCGTATTGATTCAAAGGAGTTTCTTCTGTGATGCGCGTAGAGGGACTTGAACCCCCACGGTTGCCCGCTAGATCCTAAGTCTAGTGCGTCTGCCAATTCCGCCATACGCGCATAAGACAAATGGTGAGACATGAAGGATTCGAACCTTCGACACCCTGATTAAAAGTCAGGTGCTCTACCAGCTGAGCTAATGTCTCATGCTTAAAAATAATGGTGGAGGATGATGGATTCGAACCACCGAACTCGATGAGAGCAGATTTACAGTCTGCCGTGTTTAGCCACTTCACTAATCCTCCGTAAAACAATGCCGTCGAGAGGACTTGAACCCCCAACCTACTGATTACAAGTCAGTTGCTC
>JBBDTA010000032.1:7631-9425 GCA_040904605.1 Paenibacillaceae bacterium | reverse complement strand
AGGTTGTATGCCCAGCGGCATCTACTACAGACTTTAGACGATTCAAAGGATCATAGTGATATTCCGTTCGGCGTTGCAGTGGATCAATAACAGCCGTTCGATTCCCAGCTTGATCATATTCAAACCGTGTTTCTGACCCAGAAGGTGTTGTTTGTCGGGTCAAGCGATTCAATCGATCATAGTCGAATTGAACGGAACGGCCTAACGCATCCGTTACCTTCCGTACATTGCCTGCTTTATCATAATTCCAGCGTGTCTGATATCCTAGCGAATCTTCAGCATCTGCCAGACGATTCATCGGGTCGTACGTATACTGACGAACACGCCCAAGCGGATCTGTCTCTGACAACACATTGCCTTCCTCATCATACTTAAAGCTGTATGCAGCATTCAATGGATCAACGTTACTTATCATTCTACCGAGCTCATCGTATTCGTAAGTCCATTTGCCGTTCCCAGCATCCTCTTGTTGCACAATTCTACCGAGCAGATCGTAATCGAATAAGGTACTGGCACCGGCTTCATCCGTTTCTTGCACGACCAGACCTGTTTCGTTATAGGCATAACGAACCTGCTCACCAAGCGGATTTGTTCGGGTTGTCATCCGACCAAGTACATCATAATCCATCGACCAGATACCGCCTTCAGCATCCTGCTGCCGGATAACCTGACCGTCTTCCCTAAATTCATTGCGTATATGTCCGCCGTTAGGAGCAATGATCTCCTTCACACGATTCAAAGGATCATAGATATATGCATAAGATTCACCTAGCGCATTCGTTTCTTTGACACGATTACCAGCAAGATCATACGCATATTGCATAGCTTGCCCACGAGCATCGACGGCGCGAATCACTCTTCCGCTCTCGTCATATTCCCATGATTGTTCATAACCAAGCGCGTCCAAGTAACGGGTCGGATCCCCTGTCTGATTATATGTCCATCTTGACGAACGCCCGAGCGGATCGGTTATGCGCACGACTCGATCAAGTGCATCACGTTCTGTCAGCATCACACCGCCGTCCTGTTGAATGAATTTCGTCACATTCGATTCATCGTTATACGCCATGTATGATGTATATCCACGTCGATCCGTCGTCTTCACTGGACGACCCAGGCCATCATATTCGATATGAATGCTGTTCCCGAGTGCATCCCTCATACTAGCTACCTGACCCGAGGCATCATACGTATACGAGGTCTCATGGCCAAGAGCATCCATAGTTCCAAGCAGCTGTCCCAGTCCATCATAGGTGTATTCGGTTGCCGCACCACGGGAATCCATCGAGCGAACTACCCGTCCCAATGGATCATATTCCAATGTTTCCGTCCCACCGAGTGCATTAATTACCTTGATAGGCATCCCCAGTCCATCATACTCATAACGGGTTGTGCCGCCTGTCGGTTCGGTAGCTTCAACCACTTCGCCTGCCTTGTTATATACATACATGCTGGAATTGCCCAGTGCATCGATGATTTCCTTCATTCGGCCGACCCGGTCATAGTGAAAGAGACTCTCTCGGCCAAGCGAATCTGTCGTTCCCGTTAATTGACCAAGCGCATCGTATTGAAAAGAGGTTTGCGCTCCGTCTGGGGCCGTTACACGCTCTGTCTTCCCCAATGCATTATAGCTGACCGACGTCTCATGACCTCTTGCATCCGTTACCTTCGTAACATGACCAAGCCGGTTATATGTCCACTGGGTAATGTTCCCTAACGGATCGGTCATCGACGTTCTTCGACCCATACCGTCATACTGGAGGATAGTTCGTTCGCCCCTATGATTTTCCATGG
>JBBDTA010000032.1:6460-7531 GCA_040904605.1 Paenibacillaceae bacterium | reverse complement strand
CGCATCATATTCATAACGGATGCTGGATTCGTTCGGCAGATGTTGGGAGATTAACCGTCCCAGCACATCATATTCGTTCTCAACAACCGTTCCATCCGGTCTTATTTCCGTTAATGTTCGCCCTAAATCATCATAGGTGTATCGCCGCTCTCGACCCAATGGATCAGTGACCTTGTACAGCCTGCGTGAACCATCATAATCCAATTTGGTTTTGCGTCCATCCTCAGCAACCACCTCATGAAGCTGTCCGCCCGTTGTATAGTTATACGTCATCACTCCCCGTGGTCCGGTGATCGTCTTTATTCCGAATGGACTATACGTATATGCTCTGCGAATACCTCGCTCATCCGTTAATACCGTCATCCTTCCCAAGGTATCTCGTTCCATAACTGTCGTCTGCTCCAGCGGGTTGATGACAGCTGCAAGCTGACCTGTCACATCATATTCATATTGAGTCGTCCGCTTCAGCGGATCCGTTACTTTCTTCACCAACCCCTTATTATCCCGCTTATATGTCGTTATTCCGCCAAGCGCATCTCTTACCTCCACCGCAAATCCATTCCTGTCATATGTATAGCTGGTGACATTATTCCCTTTAGCAACAGCCAATAGTTTGCCATCATTATCATAGGTCATAGATACAGTCGAACCGCCTGGACGAATTTCCTTCGTCAGTCGTCCGAGACCATCATATTCATAGTTGGTTTCACTACCCAGCGCATCTGTCTTCTTGACGATATTCCCGGCTGTATCATAAGCCAAATCCAGATGGTCGTCTGCTTCATTCATCATCTGGACAAGACGGCCTTGGGTATCATACTCGAAATACGCTTTCTCACCGGCTGGATTCACTTTCTCCGATATATTACCGAATTCATCATAGACAAACTGTGTATCCGTACCATCCGGATTCATCACCTTCGTAGGCAGCTTCCAAGTCGGATGATATTCATACAGCGTTTCGTCACCGCTCACATCAACCTTGCGAACCGGGTTGCGGTCAGTGTTATATTCCGTTATTTCCTTGCCTGCCGGACCTTCTGTCTGCGTAATCAGGTCATCCTCATTATA
>JBBDTA010000032.1:0-6360 GCA_040904605.1 Paenibacillaceae bacterium | reverse complement strand
TTATTTCCTTGCCTGCCGGACCTTCTGTCTGCGTAATCAGGTCATCCTCATTATATGTGAAGGCCGTTGTGTTCCCTTCTGGATCCAAGACCGAGACCATTCTCTCATCGGCAATCCCATAGGTCCACTTCTGACCTAAGGCGTTATTCATGATCGTTTGTCCACTCACATAGCCAAAAGAAAATAATGCCGCACCCTGCTCATCATGAATGCTATCTACTCTTCCGCCCGCCTCATATGTAAAAACACTTGCCCCGCCTTCGCCATTCTCCTGACGCATAAGGTGGTTTTGGCTGTCGTATGCATAGCTTTCTGTTCTTCCCTCCGGTGTTGCAACCTTCACAAGCCTCTGTTCACTATCATAGGTATAGATAAATTTGTTCCCGTCCGGCAAAACCGCTTCTACAATCACACCATTCTGCCAATTTAACGTCACAGTTCGTCCAGCCGTGTCATGAATCCCACTTAATTTCCCAGTACTATCATAATCAAACTGCATCGTGTTGCCATAACGGTCTTGCATGTGTGTCATCTTGCCCGCCTTCGGGTCTTGGGACGTTCTCCATGGTGCATAATAACTGTTGTAAGTAATTTTCTCCCCTGTTGATTTGGTCACTACATATTCATTCCGACTGATACGCTCCAGCTTATTATCATTAACTAATTCATAGTGGCCTTTATGTAATTCATAATTGACGAGATCATCTTCGTCGTAGCGCAATATATACCCATCTGGATCATCTTTAACAAAAGAATAAGAATTCACCGTTCCATCCGTCCGAAATTCACCTATTGCAAAATCAGCATACATCCTTAAAAGCGAGTTCCAGTTGAAATCCCAGCCGATTCCAAAAGCGCCCGGCTCCTCCTTATCCGCATCATAGGTACGTTCCAGCGTGAACCCAAAGCCGTTGCCCGGAAGACGAATATCCGTTTGTTGAAGCTTAACCTTACCGGTGGTTACATCAACAGGATGAGTGTATGCCCCTGAATTCATGCTTCCTGCTTGAGAGGTTGTTGGGTCAGGTGCACCTAGAGCTGTCGGATCTGACACGGGTGGCTGCGGCAACCCGCCTTGCATGCCTTGTGGAATCGGTGGCGCCAAATCACTAACAGGGTTTGCATATTGCGGAGAAGCACCCATAGCCCCCTGAGGAAGCTTGTCTAATATGTCGCTCGGATCTAGATATTGCGGAACACGTTCTACTCCACCCGCCACCGAAGCAATGGGCAAAGATGATAAGGTTACTGTAAATGCTAGGAAAAGCATTAAAGCCGTTCTGCCTGTCTTTTTCCATACATTGAATTTCCGATTATTGTTTCTTCTCATCCACGTGACCCCCATTTTTCTCAATAAAAAATAGCCCAAGCAAAACGGTTAGACCGTTGCAAAGGCTATCTACAAACTCGTGAAGTCATCATTCCATAGGTGAACGATTACCTTGGCAGCCTGGCGATCTGATCCTCTTAAAGGACTTAAGACCCATGGCTTTGCGTCATTTCTTCTCAGAAATTTTGCCATTTCATGTATAATTATGTCGTTTGACTTGTGCGGTAAGTCCTATTATAGGATGAATCTACCCATATTTCAAGATCCAATTTTATATGACGGAATCACGAGTGACTATCAAATGAGCTCTTCAGAGATACAATCCGGTTGAATACCAATCGTTGATTCGTTGTGTTTTTCGGATCTACATTGAAATAACCATGACGGAAAAATTGGAATTTATCCTGAGCTTTCGAATCCTTGAGCGTCGGCTCTACAAAACCCTCAATAATCTCAAGCGAATTCGGGTTAATATGCTCGAGGAATGAATCGCCATCTTCTTTCTCTGCATTCATAATCAAGGGCTCATATAAGCGGAATTCAGCAGGAAGCGCATGCTGGGCATCGACCCAATGGATCGTTCCCTTCACCTTCCGTCCTGTAAAGCCAGAGCCACTCTTCGTCTCTGGGTCATACGTGCAGTGCAGCTCCACAACGTTGCCTTGGTCATCCTTAATGAACTCATTACACTTGATGAAGTAGGCATTCTTCAAACGCACTTCATTGCCTGGGAACAAGCGGAAATACTTATTCGGAGGGATCTCCATAAAGTCGTCCTGCTCAATGTAAATCTCACGGGAGAATGGAATGAGTCGATTGCCCATCTCTGGATTCTCCGCATTATTCTCCGCTTCCAGCTGCTCTGTCTTCCCCTCAGGGTAGTTCGTAATGATCACCCTCAGCGGTTTTAAGACAGCCATCGTACGCAGCGCTTTTAATTTCAAATCCTCACGGATAAAGTGCTCTAACAATCTTTCGTCCACGATGCTGTTGCTCTTCGCAACACCAATCTCTCTGGCGAAAGCGCGGATCGACTCCGGTGTAAATCCCTTTCGTCGTAATCCAGATACCGTCGGCATCCGCGGGTCGTCCCAGCCGTCCACGATATGCTCATCGACGAGCTGCTTTAGCAATCTTTTGCTCATAACGGTGTTGGTCATGTTCAATCTAGCAAATTCATATTGCTTCGGCTCATGCTCTGTCTCGCACTCAGCAATAATCCAATCATAGAGCGGCCGCTGATCCTCAAACTCCAATGTACAGATCGAGTGGGTTACACCCTCAATGGCATCCTCAAGCGGATGTGCGTAGGCATACATCGGATAAATGCACCATGCATCTCCGGTATTGTGGTGAGTCGTGTGAGATATACGATATAGGACAGGATCCCTCATATTAATATTAGGAGAGCCCATGTCGATCTTAGCACGGAGTACCTTCTCTCCATCCTTGAACTCACCCTGGCGCATCCGATTGAACAAATCCAAATTCTCCTCGATCGAACGATCTCGATATGGACTATCCGTGCCCGGCTGCGTTAATGTGCCACGTGTCTCTCTCATCTGATCTGCTGTAAGCTCACATACATAAGCCTTGCCTTTACGAATGAGCAGCTCGGCACGGTTGTACATATATTCGAAATAGTCCGAAGCGAAGAACAGATTGTCCCATTCGAAACCCAACCAACGTACATCCTCCTGAATGGACTTGACGTATTCGGTGTCCTCCTTCAGTGGATTCGTGTCATCAAAGCGTAAATTGGTCTTGCCATTAAATTCATCAGCCAGCTCAAAGTTCAGACAAATCGACTTCGCATGACCAATATGCAAGTAACCGTTCGGCTCAGGCGGGAATCGTGTAACAATGTCCGTCACCTTACCAGCTTTAAGATCCTCGATAACAATATTACGTATAAAATGAGATGAAGCTACCTTAGTTTCCAAATCGAATCAGTCCTTTGCAAGGAGTAGAATGCTGTGTACTATAAGTTTTCAGTATACACCAAATGGATCATCAATATAAATCAACCTATTCTTAATGGTTAGGCGGCGTAAGCTCGATCCGAGCTTTACCCAGGAAGAACACACAGATTAATGCGAGCACACTTATGATTAAACCAACGATGAAGAGATATGCGATAGAATCTGCTAGTGCAGAGGTCGCCTTCTGTACGACATCGGAAGATAAATTTGTCCGAATGAATGGGTCTAATAAATCTCTTGGATTCTGGAATTGCTCACGAGTAGCAGGATCCGTAAATGACTCATCAATGTGCTCCTTGAAGCTAAGCTTCTGGAAGGCACCGAGAATGGTAACGCCCAGCGCAGAGCCAATCGTTCTAGAGAAAGCGATGAGCGATACCGCGGCACCCTTATGTTCATTGCCTATTCTGTGCAGTGTAGATACATTCAGAACGGAGAAATTCATCCCAATACCCAGACCAACGAATATCATATAAACCGTGACTGTCCATCTTGGCGTATCTACGGTCATCGTGCTTAGGAGGAACAAGGAACTGATTAGAATGAATGTGGAAGCAATCATAATCGATCGATAAGATGTTCTATTAATGAACATTCCACCAAGCATGCTGCTCACCACTACACCCAGCATCATCGGAGTCAATGTCTGTCCTGCTGCACTCGCTGATTCTCCATATACACCCTGAACGAATAATGGGATAAAGGTTGCACCTGTAACCATGATAGCTCCATAGAAGAAACTGATCGTTTGACTGGCTGAGAATACCCTATTCTTGAATAGGCTAAGCTCGATCATCGGATTAGCTGCCTTCAGCTCTACCCATAGGAATGCGATAAGGAATACGACGAATGTGGCGAATAGACCTATAATTTCAATTGAAAGCCAAGGATACGTTTCTGAACCACCAAATTCAATAGCGAACATCAAGCCGAGAATGGCTATGATGAAGAACGTAATACCGGCCCAGTCGATTTGTTGCTTTCTCTTATGTAAGGTTTCATGATAAGCCGAATAGATTAAGATGAAGGAAACAATGCCAAGCGGAAGGTTAATATAGAATACCCATCGCCAATCGATATAGTCCGTGAAGAAAGCTCCCAGAAGCGGGCCAAACACACTAGATAGACCGAATACAGCTCCGAACAAGCCATTCATCTTGCCCCTTTTCTCTGGAGGGAAGATGTCGAAGATAATGGCGAAGGTAATCGGCATAAGGGCTCCTGCTCCTATTCCTTGAATCGCCCGGAAGATGATCAACTGTGTCATCGTCGTGGATATTCCACATAGGACCGATCCCACTAAGAAGATGACAAGGCCAAGTAGGAAAAATCGTTTACGCCCATAAATATCGGAGAGCTTACCGAATATTGGCGTAGCCACTACGGAAGCGATCATGTAAGCCGAGAATACCCACACGAACTGCTCGAACCCGCCGAGCTCCTTGACAACGGTTGGCATTGCCGTAGCCACAATCGTCTGATCAAGTGCTGCAACGAACAGACCCAGCAATAATCCGATCACAGCTGGTGTCGTTTTTGAAATTTTCTGATTCATTGGAACACCTCTTATACGTAGTGTTAGCCATCGATTCTTCCATCTACTCCTACCATTATTAATGGTATTCTCTTGGGAAGATCATACAACATCAAATGACTATTTGTAACTCAATTTGTGGAACTCAGCATGATCTTTCGATAGAGGACAGCCTCTTCGTTAAGAACACGGCCAGTAACAGCAGAGCCATAATTAGCCCGATCACACCGATCCAGCCGTATGCCGTCCAGAACACTCCTCCGATCGTGCCGCTGATGCTGGAGCCTAGATAATAAAAAAACAAATAAAGAGAGGAGGCCTGGGCTCTGTTGTTTTCGGCTATACTCACTACCCAACTGCTCGCGATGGAGTGCCCACCAAAAAAGCCGAAAGTAAAGACGGCCACACCGAATATTTTGACCCATAGAATGTCGTTCAAGGTAATACAAGCCCCAAGGAAAATGACAATAAGCACCACCCACATCACATTGTGCCTTCCGTAGGTATCCACTAGCCTCCCCATAAAAACTGAGCTGAAGGCACCGACGAGATAGACAATAAAAATCCACCCGACCAGTGAATAGCTGAGTGAGTAAGGCGGTGCGAGCAGCTGAAAGCCAATGTAATTGTACAAGGTAACAAAGCTACCCATGAATAAAAAGGCAAGTCCATATAGGCAAATCAAATGTGGATTACGTAAGTGGGCGATCAGGGATTTGATCAATTTTCCCATATTCAATGGGCGTGGTTGGAAATTATTGGATCGAGGCAATAATACCAAAAAAATGAAGCTGCAAATCAGCCCCAGCACCCCTATGCCGATAATCGCCGTGCGCCAATTGAAATAATCGGTCAGCATGCCGGTAATGATTCGACCCCCCATCCCTCCGATCGAGTTGCCGCTTATATAGAGCCCCATTGCAACGCCAGCACTATTCGGTTCTATCTCCTCTCCCAAATAAGCCATCGCAATTGCCGGCAACCCTGCCATGATGATGCCCTGGAGGATCCGAAAGACGAGAAGCATGTGGTAACTGGGACTTAGCGCAGTCAGTACCATAACAATTGAAACCGTAAACAGCGAAAAAACCATGATCGATTTACGCCCCCACGCCTCCGATAGGGAACCCATCATGAGCATGCTGAAGGCTAATGTCATTGTTGTTAAAGACATAGACAAGCTGGCTACCGCAGGGGAAATATGAAACTCTTCGGACAGAACAGGCATTAACGGCTGGGTACAGTAAAGAATGGCAAAGGTGGTGAATCCCCCCACAAACAGGGCAAAATTCGATTTGCGAAAAGCTGGGGTTCCTCGAGTGATATATTTCAACTGTTCATTCCCCTTCATCGGCTCCACATAGGAATCAGCAAAGACATGATAGCCATGCTTTCTTCGTTTATAGAATGTAGTGTATATGATTGATGTGGAGAACAGCAAACATTATTCAGAATTCTTTAAACTGACTATGCACTTTGCTCAGGAGGGAGTAACCGCGGAAAACCATCCGCGG
>JBBDTA010000031.1:0-9490 GCA_040904605.1 Paenibacillaceae bacterium | reverse complement strand
AATTACCACAAGAAATCGACGAGAAACAAATCGTTGAGTTTTATAGCCGTTAATCTTATCATCATTAACCCCCTTGAGCTTCTGCTCAAAGGGGGTTTTTATTTGTACTACTCCAATCTGATTTTTGCAAATTTACGTTTACCAACCTGAATGATATCACCTTCTACAATAACGACAATGGCATTCACATCCGTTATCTTCTCTTCATTGATTCTAACAGCTCCCTGTTCAATACTCCTTCGTGCTTCACCATTCGTGGATTGAAGCCCCAAGTCTACAAGCAGTTTAATCAAGCGTATACTACCATTCTCTAGCTGATCTAGCTTTAGTGTCGTTTCTTCAATGTCTGTTGGTAAAGCTCGTTGTTGAAAGACGGTTATAAAGTGTTGCTCTGCTTCTCTAGCCGCATCCTCATTGTGGAACATTCGCACGAAAGTGAAGCCTAGCTTCATCTTAACATCTCTTGGATGAATGCTTCCATCAGCTAAACCTGCAGTAATTATAGTTAATTCTTCTGCTGTAATATCCGTTACTAGCTCATAATACTTCAGCATCAGCTCATCGGGTATGGACATGGCCTTCCCATAAATTTGATTGGGCTCCTCATCAATACCAATATAATTGCCTAAGCTCTTACTCATCTTCTGAATGCCATCCAAGCCTTCTAAAAGGGGTGTCATGATCGCAGATTGTGTAGATACTCCGTATTCCTTCTGCAAGGTTCGACCCATCAGAAGATTGAATTTTTGATCGGTACCACCTAATTCTACATCACTCTCAAGAGCTACTGAATCGTAGCCTTGCATTAGTGGGTAGAAAAATTCGTGGATGTGAATCGGCTGCTCCGACTGGTATCTATTGCTAAAGTCATCTCTTTCAAGCATGCGGGCAACTGTTAGCTTCGCAGCGAGACTAACCACATCTGCAAAATTCAATTTAGCCAACCAATCTGAATTGAAATACACTTGAGTAAGCGCAGGATCCAGAATTTTATAGATTTGCTTCTGATAGGTTTCCGCATTCTTGATAACATCTTCCTTGGTAAGTTGTTTGCGCGTTTCCGATTTGCCGGTTGGATCCCCGATCATGCCTGTAAAATCACCAATAATGAGTTGAACCTGATGCCCTAGTAGCTGGAACTGTCTTAATTTGTGCAGTGCTACACTGTGCCCAATGTGAATATCTGGTGATGAGGGGTCCATACCAAATTTAATCTTGAGGGGTACCCCCGTCAAGATCGATTTTTGAATACTAATCTTAAGCTGTTCCTCTGGAACAATCTCCACCACACCACGTCGAATGATATCCCACTGTCGCTCTGCTTCCTTCTGCTGATCTGGAGTAAGCCGCTTCTCTTCGTTCATACAAATGCCCCCTAAACACAAAATTATGCAACAAAAAAACCTTCGATTTCGTCAGGGACGAGAAGGTTCTAACCCGCGGTACCACCCTAATTAGAATAACAGAGACGAATGCGTATATTCATCAGAGTATTCTCACTCTTCAGTCAGATAACGGTCTGATCCGGAATGAAGCTACTGACCCATTATCCAAGAGATAATCGACGTTCCCTTCAACAGCTACAGGGGGTAATTCGAATGTCGGCACGCTCCGGTTTACACCAACCACCAGTTCTCTGATCCGTGAAATCGCCATTCTACTATGAACCTGTCTTCGCTTTTAGGCTGCATGTAATTAATCTATTTTATAACATACTTGATATTCTATAGTCAAACCATATCCTATGCTTCAAATGACCAGTATGCTATAATAGTTCTGTTTATAAGGAGGATCTATACATGCCCGGTGAATTTACTAACAGACAGAAAGCAATTATTATGGCAAAAAAGACATTATTCATAACGATGACACTACTCAAATGGATGATAATATTCATGTTCATCGGTGGATTTCTCATCGGAGGAACGGTAATCGGATACATAACAGCATTGGTTAAAGATGAACCCATAAGAGATGCAGTTGATATTCTGAAACAGATTAATGAAAATTCACTTACTGGCTTCGTATACTTCGCTGATGGAACAACACAGGTCGGACAATTACGCACGGATGAAGATCGCAGGCTTGCTAATTCGATTACCGAAATTCCAGTCTATTTGCAGAATGCCTTCATATCCGTAGAAGATTTTCGATTCCGGGATCACTATGGCGTTGATTTCATTGGAACCGTACGTGCTGCCAAGCAGAAGTTCCTCAATGAAGATCAGCAAACAGGCGGTAGCACCATCACACAACAATTAGCTCGACGTGTATTCTTAAGCTTAGAACGAACGGATAGCCGTAAATTTAAAGAAATGTTCCTTGCTATGCGTATCACACGCATGATGACCAAGGATGATACCCTATTAGCCTACCTGAACAAAATGCCCTTCGGTAATGGGTCTAGCGGTTATAACGCTTATGGAATCAAAGCAGCTGCCAAAGGGTTATTCAACATGGATGACCTGAATAAATTGAATATCGCTCAATCCGCTTATTTAGCTGGCCTCTTAAAAGCGCCAAGTGAGTATTCTGCCTTCACGAGTAAAGGTACTGTGGATGAAGAAGGATTCAATAAAGCTATGGATCGACAGAAGGTCGTACTTTCTCAGATGCTCAAGTACAACAATATAACCCAACAGGAATACGATGAAGCATTAGCCTTTAACGTGCGTGGTTCATTAGCGCCAACCAAAGAGAAAGCTTATACCACATATCCATACCTAATGATAGAAGCGGAGCACCGCGCTGCAGAAATTCTACTAATGATTAAGGATCCAAAGCTAACGAGCACAGAGATTAGATCCAAGAAGAACTCCGATCTTCTCAAAGAGGCTATTGAAGTGATGAATAGAAGCGGCTATACCATCTATACTACGATTGATAAGCAGATGTACGATGCGATGCGGGAAATCGCTGCGAACCCCGAGAATTTCTCCAAAGATGATCCCGAGAAAGGGATGGAGCAATCAGGCGCAATCATGATCAATAATTCAACAGGCGCCATAATAAGTATGATGGAAGGCCGTGACTTCTATACGGAGCAATTAAATCATGCAACGCAGATGTTACGTCAACCAGGCTCGGCTTTAAAGCCGATATCTGCCTATATTCCTGCGCTTGAAGCTGGGATTATCCAGCCCGGTTCACCAATTGACGATGTGCCTTTAATTCTCAAGGATGGCAGCAAGGGTGCCCACATTCCAGTTAATCATGACAACAAATTCCATGGATTTCTGACTGCACGTCATGCACTTAATCAATCCTATAATATTCCCGCTCTGAAGCTATTCCTTGCTGAGTATGGAGGAGTTGGTATTGAAACAGCTTGGGATTATGCCAAAAAAATGGGGATCACTTCCTTAACCGAACAAGATTACTCTGCACAAACAGGTATCATTGGTGGTTTAACGCAAGGTGTATCAGTTGAAGAAGTAACGAATGCCTACTCCAGTATTCCTAATAAAGGCGTGTTCAACGATGCATACATGATTGAGAAAATTGTAGACTCGGAAGGAAAGATCATCTATCAGCATGCGAGTCAGCCCGAAATAGTCTATTCGGAAGAAACCGCATATCTCATCAATGATATGCTGCGTACAGTTATCAGCAACGGCACTGCATCCATGATTAAGAGCAAGTTTAAGCATTATGGAGATGTACCTATATTCGGTAAGACGGGAACCACTCAGAATAATCATGATGTCTGGTTTGTTGGATACTCTCCAGATGTTTCGGTTGGCGTATGGACAGGTTATGATCAACCTGCCATATTATCGAAACCAGGCGGCCCGAATCGTTCTAAACTATTATGGTCTCTCATTATGGATACGGCCATCGATCAGAAGCCTGAATGGTTCACATCAGAGCCCTTCGAAAAACCAGCGAATATTGTGAGCAGAACGATTTCCAGCGTTTCCGGCAAACTTCCTAATGGTTTAACAACCAGCGCTAATTTACTAACTACTGATCTATTCAACAAGAAATTCCTTCCTGCGGAAGAGGAAGATATGCTTACTAGTATGTCGGTTATATTCTATAACGGATTTAATTATATCCCTCAGTCAACAACACCAAGTGACTTTATTCAAGATAAGGTATTAGTAAATCGGGAAAGACCGATGAAGCTTATAATTGATGAGATTAGGAGTACTTTTGCTAAGTATCCGCGTTCTATACCAACTAAAAAAGGCGGCAAAAAAACGCCGGAGGATTATTTCACACTAGACATGGCTTCCGACGCACCAACCGAAACGGATCCGAGAGTCGATAATGGATCTTCTCCTCCTCCACCGCCTAACTTGAAAATTGAAGTGAATGCGATATATAACATCAGCTTTGAGCCCGTTACTCTGGAGGATGTTGTTGGTTATCGGATTTACCGATCGACTAACTTCCAACCTTTCTCTAGGATAGACGGCAATGTCGTGCTGACCGGACAAGATCCTGTCTTCAAAGTGGCGGCAATTGGGCGTAGTGATTCATTCTATATAACCAGTGTAGATGTTGCGGGGAATGAATCAACACCTAGCTTTATAGTGTATAGATCCGAATCACTAATTGATCAGAATAATGTTCCATCTACTGATATTCCGGATGTCTCTGCAGATGAAGGTGTGCCAGCAACTCCTTCAGGATTATCTGTAACCTCTAGAGATGGCGATGTCGGGATTGTATTGACGTGGAATCCAAATCCTCAAACTGATAGTGTTGTCAGATTTAATGTATTCTATAGTGGAACTTCAGATGGCACTTATCAATTCATCGGTTCAACTGATAAGAATCGATTTGAATACTTCTCCTTTCCATCGGAAGGATGGTATAAGATTACTGCATCGAACAACAATGGTGAATCAGCGCCAACTGCTGCAGTTGAGATGAAAACTCAATCAGTAGAATGATCCTCAACTTAACCTTATGTATACGAAATTATGTATACGAAGAGGCTGTCCATGTGCAGATTGATATCTGGATTGATATCTACACATGGAACAGCCTCTTTTGTAAATCTATAATTAATCTTCAATCGTCGATAGATCGCCGGTAGGTAAATTTAATTCCCAGGCTTTGAGAACTCTGCGCATGATCTTACCACTCCGAGTTTTAGGTAACTTATCTTTGAATTCAATTTCTCTAGGTGCAGCATGTGCGGATAATCCTTCTTTGACGAAACGCGCAATATCCTGCTTAAGCTCTTCAGAAGCTGTATAGCCTTCTCGTAAGGAAATGAAGGCTTTGATCACTTCACCACGTAGAGGGTCTGGCTTACCAATAACACCAGCCTCAGCTACTGCTGGGTGCTCCACAAGCTTACTCTCTACTTCAAAGGGGCCTACGCGCTCACCAGATGTATTAATAACGTCATCAATGCGGCCTTGGAACCAGAAGTAGCCATCCTCATCCATATAAGCGGAATCCCCTGACACATACCAGCCCTCTAATCGGAAATATTCCTCAAACTTAGCAGGGTTGTTCCACACCTTTCGCATCATCGCAGGCCAAGGCGTACGAATCGCTAGGTTACCCATTCGATATGGAGGAAGTATGTTTCCTTGGTCATCAACAATGGCCGCCTCTACACCCGGTATAGGCCGTCCCATGGATCCTGGACGAATATCCATGCTTGGATAGTTACAGATGAGCTGAGCCCCTGTTTCTGTCATCCACCAGGTATCATGAATGCGATGGTTGTACACCTTCATCCCCCATCGAATAACTTCTGGATTTAATGGCTCTCCAACACTAATTACATGCCGTAGTGAAGATAAATCATATTGAGAGACGACATCATCCCCTGCACCCATGAGCATACGGAATGCTGTTGGAGCACTATACCAAACGTTTATTCTATACTTCTGAAGTGTTGAGTACCAGTCCTGAGGGCTGAAACGGCCACCTCTCACTACATTAGATACACCGTTCAACCAAGGAGCGAATATACCATACGAGGTTCCCGTTACCCAGCCTGGATCAGCTGTGCACCAATATATATCATCTTTCTGAAGATCTAATACGATTCGACCCGTGTAATATTGCTGAATCATAGCATTATGAACGTGGAATACACCCTTAGGTTTACCCGTTGACCCTGATGTATAATGGATCAGTAGACCGTCCTCACGGTCAACCCACTCTATGTCGAGCTGGTCAGAGGCTGTCATCATCTCCAATTGCAAATCCACCTGACCTGGTTGAACATCGATGTTCTCACCAACAAGAATCACGTGCTTTAATTCTGGCAACTCCTGAACAGGAACTCGATGTAATAATGCAGGTGTTGTTATGATAGCTATCGCCTCACTATCCAACAATCGATCCTGTACAGCTGTTTCCATGAAGGCTTCGAATAATGGACCTGCGACTGCACCAATCTTTATCGTACCTAGAATGGAAAAATATAGTTCGGGAGATCTCGGCATAAAGATGAACACCCGATCACCTTTAGTGATTCCTAATTGACGAAGGATATTACCCACCTTGGCAGATTGCTGCTTCATCTGTTTAAACGTGTAATTCTCTTCCCGGTTAGGATCACTGTAGTAGAGGGCAATTCGATCTCCCCGTTCACCTTCTGCATGGCGATCGATTGCTTCGTATGCCATATTAACCTTACCTGTAGCATACCAACTGAATTGCTTCTCGATATCTTCCCAGTTGAAATCTGCTCGAGTCTGTTCATAGCTTTGCATATTGGAACCTGTTGCGGTTGCAACAATAATTTCCGGTTTTGAAACCTCCACGATATGACCTCCCTAATCTCTTAATTAATAATAACGCTTACACATACTTAAAGCGAACCCTTATTTGCATGTATATTATATCACAGCACATCCGGTTCGCCTATGACTGGAACGCTGTTTTTTTGCTTATTAATTCGTTACAATAAGAACATATCCCCATTTGGAAAAAGGAGCCCTCATCATGGAGCATAATAAATGGTTCCAAACCGAAACATTATCAACACCTGAAGGAAATCTAATTCTATCAGGACCCATTCCTTCTGAACAATTAAATCAATGTACGATGCACCCAGGACTCCATGCATTTCGTCGACCACAAGATCAACACAAGGCATTAGTAGAAATCTCGGCACTTCCTGAGGGGAGGATTATTGCTGCTGTTATCAATGATGTAATCGTTGGTTATGTCACATTCCATTACCCCGATGAGATGGAGCGATGGTCGGAAGCTGGGATGGACAATTTAATTGAATTGGGAGCTATCGAGGTGGCTCTTCCTTACCGGACATATGGCATTGGTAAACGATTGATTAAACTCGCATTTCTCGCGGGCCAGTTGGATAATTGTATCGTGTTCACTACCGAATATTATTGGCACTGGGATTTGGATGGAACGGGACTCTCCGTATGGGATTATCGCAAGATGATGGAGAATTTAATGAAATGTGTGGATATGGTATGGTTTGCAACCGATGACCCAGAGATATGCTCTCATCCAGCTAATTGTCTTATGGTTCGAGTTGGCCCGGATGTACCTCTCTCCTCTGTCGAGCAATTCGATCGTATTCGATTCCATCAAAGATTCATGTATTAATTAAACTTTGCTTACGAATAGGAGATTGCCATGAGGAACAAGGCAGCATTTATATATGACTCAACAGAGCTCCAATATCGCTTTCATGAATCTCACCCTTTTAATCAACAACGACTACTTCTGACTCAGCAGCTCCTATTCCAAATACATGCATTGTCTTCTTCAGACTTTGTTAAACCTAAGAAACTCGATGAACAAGCACTACTCGCTGTACATACAACAGAATTTGTATCCATGGTCAAGGCTCTGAGCATCTCTGCCCCCTCAACTGAAGCAATTTCTCGTGCCGAGCAATACGGGCTTGGTTTAGGTGATACACCCTTCTTCAGAGGGATGCATGAGGCTACATTAACAACAGTAGCTGGGTCGGTGACTGCAGTAGAGCTGGTCATGTCGGGGGAGCGCAAGCAAGCGCTTCATCTTGCTGGAGGCTTGCATCACGCTTTCCGTAATAAAGCAGCGGGCTTCTGTGTATATAACGATGCTTCTGTAGCAATAGCTCACATTCACGAGAGGTATGGCGCTCGTGTGCTCTACATCGATACCGATGTTCATCATGGCGATGGTGTACAAGAAATCTTCTATTCAGACCCCCATGTATGCACATTCTCCATTCACGAAACAGGGAAGTATCTATTTCCTGGAACGGGTTATGCAAGTGATCGCGGACATGGGGATGGCTTTGGTTACAGCTTCAATCTACCAATGGAGCCCTATACGGAGGATGAGTCCTGGCTAGATTGCTTTCAAGCAGCCATTCATAAGGTTGCTGCATTCTTCAAGCCTGATATCATCATAAGTCAACACGGCTGTGATGCACATTATTATGATCCACTGTCACATCAACATTGCAGCATGAAAATTTATTTGGAGATGCCTAGCATGATTAAGAATTTAGCAGATGTTTGGTGTGATGGCAGATGGGTTGCATTAGGCGGAGGAGGCTATGACATCTGGAGGGTTGTTCCACGGGCTTGGAGCTTATTATGGCTAGCGATGATTGACCATCCTCTGATCGATCAGCTAAGAGCTCATCCGAGCACGCCGTTGCCAATAGAATGGATTTCTCAAGTTCAGGTCGATAGCCCGGATACATTGGTACCAACTTGGATGGATGATACGACAGCCTGGGAAGCAATTCCCAGGCAGCAAGAGATTAGTGAGAAGAATCAAAAAAACAAAGAACTAGCCTTGCTATATTTGTCCACGTAACCCTTTCACCATATGAGCAATCAGACGATAGGAATTGTCCGAGGCAAGCTGAGTGAATTCCGAGAAATTGATATGTGCCGAACCATCAGCCTTATCTGACATCGAACGGATGATGACGAATGGGATGCTATTCATCTGACAAACCTGGGCCACCGCAGCACCTTCCATCTCTGTACACACACCTGATAATTCAAGATGAAGCTGCTTTACCTTGTCACGATCTGCAATAAATTGATCACCGGATAATACTCTGCCTTTCAATATGCGGCTACCAAACAATTGCTTGCTAGAATGAAAGGCACGATCTACAAGCTCAGGATCTGCTGTGAAGATCGAGCTTTCAGCATAAGGAATCACACCTAGTGCGAAACCAAGTGCTCTTACGTCTACATCGTGCTGCATACAATCTGAAGAAATCACGATGTCCCCAATATTCAGTTCAGGATCGAGCGCACCAGCTACACCAGTAAATAGAATACAATCAACACTGAATCGATCGATGAGAATCTGTGTACATACGGCCGCATTAACTTTACCTACACCGGATTTACATAAGACAATAGGAACGTCGAAGAACAGTCCTTCATAGAAGGACATCCCTGCTTGGATCGTTATCTTCGTCTGCCGCAAATCTTGCTCAACAAGTTTTACTTCCTCAGCCATCGCACCAATGATCCCGATTTTCGTATATCTCATCTATCTTGCTCCTTTATTAGGTTTTCTG
>JBBDTA010000030.1:0-9836 GCA_040904605.1 Paenibacillaceae bacterium | reverse complement strand
AGATGGATGATTCATTATTGCAAGCTCTTCATTGGATTAATCATCGTCAGATGAACCCATGTCATATTCTAGTTGGTAATCCTAGTATCTCTGGAAAACCGAGTCATTCTATTAGGCCGGGCGATGTGGAGGATTGGCTACGAAGTCTTCGTGGTAAAGCTATGCTAGCTTACGCAGTTAAAGAGCTACAGGACCTTCCGGTTGTGCTAGGAGGTAAAAATCGATGAGTACAGACACTTCGTATAGTTACCAGCCGACACGTAACAAATTTATGTCTGTGTTGGATTCTGTCTTTAGCCATTGGCAGCATAAACTGCGTGTCATCCTGACTGGGCTTGTACTTGCACAATTCATAGTTTGGTTCGATTCATATTTGTTGTCTGAGACGACATGGCTTGTATCAGCGGCTCTCGTGACGACTTGTGTCATAGAGATGTTCCCAAGATTTCACTGGATTGTGCGTCGATCTGTCGAAGCTTTGCTTATTGTTCTTACTCATATTGAAGCGTTAAATGTGAGCTGGGTCTCAATAGAGAGTGAAGTGCTTGGAGGGGGATTTGGTTGGCTTGGTGATTTTCTAAGCTCAACTAGTCATTATTTGGCCCAAACTTCACCTTACATCTGGTTTTCTCTTGGCGCATGGCTTGTTTATCTCGCTACTATAGCGTGGCTGACTGAGCGGGCACGAATCATACTCATTATTGTCGTAAGTGTAATCCTCTTCTCGGTGATAGATTCATATAGCCACTATATTTTTTGGGATCAAGTGGCATTTATCATATTTAGCGGATTAGCTTTAATTGTCATCGAGCACTTCGAGTATTTCAAACGGAAGCATCCCATAAGCTGGGCTTACTTTAGTGATTATCCATTCGTTATAGCAACTCCGATTGTGTTGATTATTGCGATTATTATGCTCGTAGGCTCTCTTGCTCCGAATGCACGACCCTTGCTTACCGATCCTTATACAGCTTATAAGCATCTGAAGGGTGAGAAGGTGATTACTTCAAGTAAAGACTTCTCCTCTCCTAGTAACCAGAGCTTATTGAATACCTCCTCAGGCTATGGACGAGATGATTCCTCATTGGGTGGTGGCTTTGATTTTGATTTCTCTGAGGTTCTTCGAGTGGAGACTGATCAAAGAAGCTATTTGCGTGGAGAAACAAAATCGTTATATACGGGCAAAGGATGGGAGCTAAGCGATCTTGATGAATCTGCAGCAACGGTCAATGCTTCATTCCAGACAGAGCTTGAACCGTTCAATTGGGGAAAAGCTCCTACCTATGAATCCGTTGAGGTCGAACAAATCATTCGATTGACTAATGATAAGAGCTATCCAGTGTTATTCGGAGCCTACCCGATAAGCTCAATTGTTAATGTTCAGAATGTGCAGGGACAGACACGAGGATTACCTTCAGACGCTTTCTGGACCCCCGCTCAAGGTGAACTAAGGTGGAATAGCAATGTTCCCTATCCATTCATGTATACTATTCATTCTAAGTTGCCTCTCATAGATGAGACAGCACTATTAGAAGTTCCAACCTTAGAATACGAGGGAGAGCTCTGGGCTCCATATCTTCAGCTTCCTGAGACATTACCTGATCGAGTTCGGGAGTTAACTGAGGAAATTACGAGTGAAGCCGAAACGCCCTATGAGAAGGTTAAGCTGATTGAGACCTATCTGCAGGAAAACTTCGAGTATACGAATAGACCGGATCTCCGTTTAGGTGAGAGCGCTGACTTCGTAGACCGCTTCTTATTCGAAATCCAATCAGGCTATTGTGATTACTTCTCTACTTCTATGGCGGTTATGGTGAGAACGCTTGGCTTGCCTGCCCGCTGGGTGAAAGGTTACACAGGCGGGGGTCTCGATGTAGAAGAATATCTGAATGCAGGTATACCCGAGGAGCTTGCTAATCTAATAGGCATTCAAACCTATATTGTCAAGAATTCGGATGCTCACTCATGGGTGGAGGTATACTTTGATGGGTGGGGTTGGCTTCCCTTCGAGCCCACATCAGGGTTTATATTGCCAACAGTCATTCAAGAGGGTCAAGCATTAGCTCCTGAATTGGATCCCTTAGCGAATCTTACAGATATCGATGGGAATGGAGCAACGAACGATTCATGGTTTACGCCTCTGAAGATTCTAGTAGGAGTCTGCCTGCTGTTGGGATTATCTATCGTGCTGTTCGGTATTCGATTCGGTTGGTGGCGTGATCTATGGGCATACCGAAGCCAGCGTCGCGAGTTGAATATGAATCAACAAGCGCTTCAAGAAATTAGTGGAATTATCCGAATGTTCAGACGAAAAGGATATATTCGATATCTTCATGAAACGATGCGGGAATCCTTCACAAGATGGAATGAACAGAATCGTTGGCTGAAGAAGGATTTGGATCAGCTATTAGCTCTCATGGAGAAGGCGAAATACAGTCCATATCCTATTTCTAATGATGATCTGGTGCTTATTGTTAAGACGAAGCGAAAGCTGAAGGAAGAGCTTTGAACAGAAGTTGAAAGTAAAGATAGGGCGGAGGTGGATGTGAACTCCTACCCTATTTTTTTTGCAAGCAATTGGGCACATATGGTATAGTTTGGCGAATGAATAGAGTGAGGTGAGTGTTATTGCTTAAGAATTTTATCCCTGAGCTGCAAGTGGATACTATATATCAGATAAACCTTCAACAGCTGAAGGAAAGTGGAGTTAAAGGCATTATCACAGATTTGGATAACACACTCGTGGGTGCTAAGGAACCGAATACGAATCCTCAGCTTATTGAGTGGTTGAAGCTTGTGGACAGCCTAGGCTTTCAGCTGGTCATTGTCTCGAATAATAGTAAGCTTCGAGTTGCTGCATTCTCTGATGCCATTCAGCTTCCATACATTCCTCGTGCACAGAAGCCCTTGAACAAATCGTTCCACAAGGCATTAGAAATGATGAATTTGCATGCTGATCGAGTGGTAGTTATCGGTGATCAGCTGCTGACGGATGTACTTGGTGGTAACCGGATGGGCTTGTATACCATTCTGGTAACTCCATTCTCACTTAAGGATGAGAGCTTCTTTACTCGGATCAACCGAAGAATAGAGCGATATATATGTAGGAAGATGAAGCAGCGCGGATGGATTACTTGGGATCGGTAGCCGTCTACAGTGTATATGGTATAATTCAACAGGGGGCAAACAATGACATCTAAGGAAATCGTACAACATCAGGGTGCTTGTGCAGGCTGTGGCGCAAAGCTACAGACAGAGGATCAAGATCAATTAGGATATATGCATCCATCCGGACTGACCCGTGTTCCACATGTCTGTCAACGGTGCTTCCGGATTAAGCATTATAATGAAATGTCCTCTGTGACGCTCAATGAGGATGATTTTCTTCGTATTCTTAATCATATTGGGCATTCCACGGGTTTAGTTGTACATATCGTCGATCTATTTGATTTCGAAGGGAGCATCATCAGCAGTCTAGAAAGATTCGTTGGCACGAATCCGATCATCCTAGTTGCTAACAAGATTGACCTCTTTCCCAAAAATATAAATCGAAACAAAATCGTTAATTGGGTGCAGAAGCAGGCCAAGGAAGCGGGCTTGAAGCCGCTAGAGACGATATTGGTTAGTGCGAAGACGAACGAAGGCTTCGATCGGTTAGTCGAGCTGCTGGCCAAGCACCGCAAAGGTAAAGACATCTATGTTGTAGGCGCAACCAATGTAGGAAAATCCACACTGATTAACAGACTTATTCGTGATTTAAGTGAGCTGGATGCCGAGCTAACCACATCCCGATATCCGGGAACAACGTTAGATATGGTTCATATTCCGTTAGACGATGGTAAGTCTATTATTGATACTCCGGGAATTGTGTATCGTTCCAGGATAACGGAGATGATCTCTAAGAGTGACCTCGAGATCATTACACCAGACAAGCCGATCAAACCGCTGATTTATCAGCTTGATGAAGGGCAGACATTATTCTTCGGGGCGCTTGCCCGGTTTGACTTTGTCAAAGGGATTCACCAATCCTTCGCTTGCTTCATATCGAATAGCTTAAAAGTTCATCGAACGAAGCTGGAACGAGCAGATGAGCTATACCGAGAGCACAAGGGTGTAATGCTTCAACCACCAAGTGCAGATCGAATGAATGAGTTGCCCGATTGGACCAAGCATTCCTTGCATATACCTCGAGGTGGAGGTAAGGATATACTCATCTCTGGACTAGGGTGGATTAAGGTGAACAGTGACAGTGGGGCCGAAATCATGGTGCATGCTCCGAAGGGGATCAAGGTGCTTGTCCGTGATTCTTTGATATAGAACGTATAATCGATTCCGGTTGAGAGGAAGTTGGACACTTGAGCACACTGAACAATCATTCGGTTCTGGATAGTCATACAGTGATGTATGGAGTATTCGGAGATCCGGTTAAGCATTCTAAATCACCACTCATGCTCAACCGCGCCTTTCAGGAGAATGGGATTAACGCGGCATACACTGCTTTTCATGTCACTCCTGAGAAGCTGGAAGCTGCTGTGTTAGGCATAAGAGCACTTGGCTTCGGTGGCGTGAATGTGACGATTCCACATAAATTGGAGGTCATGCGTTATCTGGATCACATAGATGATGGAGCTAGAATGATTGGTGCGGTGAATACGATCGTCAACCGAGATGGTCAGCTCATTGGTTATAATACAGATGGCATCGGTTACGTTCGTTCTCTTAAGGAGGAAACCGGATTCCAGGTGCAAGGCAGCAAGCTCCTGTTAATCGGTGCTGGCGGGGCTGCTAGAGGGGTCGCTTACGCGCTTGCTAAGGAATCGCCTTCCGTCATCTACATCGTCAATCGCTCGAAGGAACGAGCAGAGCAATTGTCGAAGGACATCGGACGTATGGTAGAATGTATGAGCGTCGACTTATCGGAATTAGGTAACGTTCCGCAAGTAGATTTCATTGTGAATACGACGTCGGTTGGTATGTATCCGAATATCGATGAACTACCGATTGACCCTAAATGGATGAACCGTTGGATGGGCACCCATACCATCGTAAGTGATTTGGTGTATAATCCGTTACAAACCCGTTTTCTTAGAGCTGCTGCTGAACTAGGGGTAAGAACTCACTCAGGCCTCGGGATGTTCGTCTATCAAGGAGCTTATGCGTTCGAATACTGGACGGGTCAGCAAGCACCGGTTGCTGTGATGAGGAACGTAGTTGAACGATCATTTCAGCTTGAATCGTAGAAGAGGAGCAACATTACATGCTAACAGGTAAACAGAAACGATATCTCCGTTCATTGGCACATCATCTCGATCCTATATTCCAAGTAGGAAAAGCGGGGATGAATGAGCATTTGATCCGACACGTAGTTGAAGCTTTGGAGCCAAGGGAGCTGATCAAGGTGTCGATCTTGAACAACTCAGAGGTAGACCGTAATGAAGTGGCTGCATGGCTGGCCGAAGGGGCAGAAGCCGAGTTAGTACAAGTGATTGGCAGGACCATTATTCTATACAAAGAATCCAAGGATCACAAGAAAATCGAGCTGCCGAAAGCGAAATAAAGGATGGATGTAGCATGAACATCGGGATAATGGGAGGAACGTTCGATCCGTTGCATCTCGGACATCTTCTTGTAGCTGAACAGGCTAGAGAGCAGATGACTCTAGATGAAGTATGGTTCATGCCTTCCAATCAACCACCTCACAAGGGATTCCCGCCTAAGGTTGAGCCCCAGCATCGTCTTGAGATGGTTCGCAGGGCGATCGCCGATCACCCGAATTTCAAGCTTTGTGAGCTTGAATTCGAGCGTGGAGGGATCTCATACTCAGTGGAATCTGCCTATATCCTCAAAGAACGTTATCCGAATGATCAATTCTATTGGATTATTGGCGCGGATATGGTTCAATATTTGCCCAAATGGTATAAGATTCAAGAGATGATCGGAATGGTATCCTTTATTGGTATGGATCGACCTGGTTATGAGGATTTGCAAAGAGATTTACCGGATTGGTTAACAAATTCGTTGACGATGATCAAGATGGTCCAATTCGATATCTCTTCGACAGAGATCCGAGATCGATTGGCCAACGGACGTTCGGTGCGGTATATGCTGCCCGGTCCAGTCCAGTCTTATATTCGGGAGAATCAACTATATGGATCGTAATGGGATATTGAATTCAGTAAGGAATCGATTGCCTAAGCAAAGATGGGAGCATGTCCAGGGTGTGATGGAAACCGCTGTGATCCTTGCAGAGAGGTTCGGGGCTGATCCTGTGAAGGCTGACTTAGCAGCGATTCTACATGATGTTGCTAAATATTGGCCGATCCTGCAATTAGAACAGGCGGTAATCGAGCAACATATAGAAGGAGACCTTCTCTGTTATGACAGGCAGCTGCTCCATGCACATGTGGGTGCTTACTTAGCGGAATCGGAATACGGTATCCATGATCCAGAGATCTTAGACGCCATTCGTTACCATACTTCAGGCCGAGAGCAAATGACGGTACTCGATAAAGTGGTCTGCTTGGCAGACTATATGGAGCCAGGACGGGACTTCCCCGGCGTGGGGGAAATTCGTAAACTAGCTGAGTCCAGCTTAGACCAAGCACTTATAGCTGGATTCGATTCAACCATCACCCACTTGATAGCGCAAGGGAAATCAATCTATCCACTAACGATCATGGCACGTAATAGCTTGATCGAACACATTCAAAAACTTTCAGGAGGTAATCTATGCCAAGTAAATCAGAAGCATTGAAGAAGTCAGAAGCGATCATGACTACGGTGGTCCGTGCTATAGAAGATAAGAAAGCGATGAAGGTTGTCGTGCTTAACTTAATCGATATTTCGCTGGTGACGGATTACTTCGTCATCTGTCACGGTAATTCGGACATTCAGGTGCAAGCAATTGCCACAGCAGTGAAGAAAGCTGCTGATGAGAGTGGTGCTGCGATTCGTGGTCTTGAGGGGATGGATACGGCTAGGTGGGTACTCATCGATTTAGGCGATGTCGTTGTACATGTATTCCATAAGGATGATAGGGATTATTATAATTTGGAGCGGCTTTGGTCTGATGCCAGAGTAGTCGAGTACGTATGATGCAAGCAGGAACGGTTGCTGAGCTGTTAGTGGACAGAGAAGTATCGCCGAACGGATATTTTCTTACCTCAGGAACGAAGGATGTGCTACTCCATTATAGTGAGATCGTTGGAGAAATTCATGTTGGCGAACGAGTGCAGGTTTTCCTATTCCATGACTCGGAGGATCGATTAGCTGCAACGATGCGTGAGCCGAAGCTGAAGCTAGGTGAATTAGGGCTGCTTGAAGTGGTGGATGTACATCCGGTGCTTGGTGTATTCCTAGAGATCGGGCTGTCTCGACATGTTCTGTTCCCGATGTCAGAGCTTCCCCTTCAGCCTAATCTGCGTCCGATAATTGGCGATCAAGTATTCACTACACTCGGGAATGATAAGCAGGGCCGATTGTTGGCCAAGTGGGCCGGAGAACATAAGCTTGCTGAATTAGCCTTTCATGCACCTACCTCTTGGAAAAATCGGTGGATCGATGCAATCGTATATAAACCGATTGAAGAAGCTACTTATGTGTTATGTCCTGGTGGTGTGCTCGGATTCGGGGTTATTGGGATGATCCATGAATCAGAACGCACACGGCCTCTACGTCTAGGTGAGACTGTGAATGTACGGGTTACGTTTGTTCGTGAAGACGGAAGAGTTAATCTCTCGATGCGTCCATTGAAGCAGCAAGGGCGAGAGGATGACGCTGATCGATTATTAGCCTTTCTGAAGGAGCGTCCTAATCAAGCGATGCCTTATTCCGACGAAACACCGGCCGATATCATCATGAATCGATTCAACCTAAGTAAATCCGCCTTTAAGAGGGCCTTAGGGAAGCTAATGAAGGATGGACTCGTATATCAGAAGGGCAGCTGGACACATCTGAAGGAAGAATAAGAGCTTATGCTTACGAAGTAGTTTTATCGACTGCTAGCGCACCCATAAAACTTTTTAAGGAGTGAGCAGAAGTGGCCTATGCGCAATTTGCCTACCATTATGATCGATTGATGGCAGATATGCCTTACCCGAGCTGGATGAGTTTTCTTAGGCAATGCTGGCATCAGTATAACGTAAACCCTCTTACACTCGTTGATCTCGGATGCGGAACAGGGAGCTTATCCTTACCATTGGCTCAGGCTGGCCTGCAGGTCACAGGAATTGATATTTCGCCAGATATGCTGGCGGTGGCTCAAGACAAAACAGAGGAGCTACGCAAGCTCTCTGGATTTACTAAAGGTGGCTCAGTGCAGTGGATCGAACAGGATATTCGGGAGTGGGCGTTACTGAATCCGATAGATTGTGCGATATCCTTCTGTGATTGTCTGAACTACTTGACTGAGGAGGAGGATGTCCGCCTTGCCTTCGAGAGAACCTTCGCAGGGCTTGCACCAGGTGGATTGTTCGTATTCGATGTTCATGCCCCACAGCAGCTTGTGGGCTATGCGGAGTCCCAGCCTTTCATCATGGATGAACCAGATATCGCTTACATATGGACGTGTGATTATGACGAGACGCGGATGGAGATCGAGCATCATCTCTCGATTTTTGATCGGCAGAATGTGAAGGGTGTAGATCTATATCGCAAAATAGAAGAGACCCACGTTCAGCGAGCTTATCCGTTGCAATGGATTGAAGATCAGCTTGAAGCATGTGGATTCGAAATTTTGTCAGTTAGCGCAGATTTCAGCTTCGATCCTCCCACGGAGCAGTCGGAACGATTGTTCTTCGTAGCTAGGCGCCCTTGACAGAGCTCCTAACAATTTCATATAATCATAACAATTGAAAACTTGAACAAGACAATGATAAGGAATTATATTCGTTAGTTGCCTTTCAGAGAGCCGGTGGATCGTGGTGGGAGCCGGTAGGGACGATGGATGAGCTCACCCTTGGAGTCGTATGCGATTGCCCGCGTTAAGGGCTTAAGAGTGAACGGGAGCTACGGAGTATGAGGAGCCTCGTTAATTAGGGTGGTACCACGGGAATGAACAACCTCTCGTCCCTAGCGATTGCGCTAGCGATGGGTGGTTTTTTTGTTGTTAATATTCGTGAATATGAAGGGAGCAAGACTTGTGACACAGGATAATAAGAACAGTGGGTATCAACCATTGGTGATTGAGCCCAAATGGCAGCAATATTGGGATGAGACGAAAGCTTTTAAGGTACTAGAAGATGCTGAGGAAAAGCCGGAATTCTATGCACTAGATATGTTCCCTTATCCGTCAGGAGCGGGGCTGCATGTCGGTCATCCAGAGGGGTATACTGCAACTGATATCGTTGCACGCTTTAAGCGTATGCGCGGCTTCAACGTCCTGCACCCGATGGGCTGGGATGCGTTCGGATTGCCTGCTGAGCAATATGCGATCAGTACGGGGCAGCATCCAGGCGAATTTACGAACATTAACATTAATACCTTCCGCAAGCAGATCAAATCACTAGGCTTCTCCTATGATTGGGATCGTGAACTAAGTACAACGGATGCGGATTATTACAAGTGGACGCAATGGATTTTCCTACAATTATACAAAAAAGGCCTGGCGTATGTCGCTGAGGTTCCTGTTAACTGGTGTGAAGCACTGGGTACAGTACTGGCCAATGAGGAAGTCATTGATGGCTTGAGTGAACGGGGCAATCACCCGGTTGTTCGTAGACCGATGCGACAGTGGATATTAAGAATTACTGAATATGCGGAACGGCTATTAGATGATCTTGAGGAGCTCGATTGGACCGAGAGCATTAAGGATATGCAGCGCAACTGGATCGGTAAGT
>JBBDTA010000029.1:7249-9889 GCA_040904605.1 Paenibacillaceae bacterium | reverse complement strand
TCGCTTCTACGCGAGACATCTGCTTCTCATCAACCTTCATGTTGCCTTTCATCTTACCCATACCCGGCATCATGTCCATGAGTTGGTCAAGTGGCCCCATCTTCTTCAGTTGCTCCATCTGCTCGAGAAAATCCTCTAATGTAAATTCAGCAGTACGCATCTTACGTTCGAGCTCTGCAGCTTTATCCGTATCAATGTTAAACTGGGCTTTCTCAATAAGGGATAGCATATCTCCCATTCCAAGTATCCGAGACGCCATTCGTTCGGGATGGAACGGTTCTAAAGCCTCGACCTTCTCGCCAGTAGCAGCGAATTTGATCGAACATCCCGTTACGGCTTTAACAGATAATGCTGCCCCACCTCGGGTATCTCCATCAAGCTTAGTTAATACCACACCAGTTAGCTCCATCTGTTGATGGAAGTTATCTGCTACATTAACTGCATCCTGTCCAGTCATCGCATCTATAACAAGCAGGATTTCATCTGGATTAACCGCTGTGCGCATTCGTTGCAGCTCGTCCATCAGATTCTCATCGATATGTAATCGACCGGCTGTATCGATAATCAGATAATCGAGATTATTATCCTTAGCGTGTTGTAGTCCAGCTTTAGCAATCTCGACTGGACTCGTCTGATCGCCTAAGGTAAACACAGGCACATTAATCTGGCTACCCAGCACCTGCAGCTGTTTGATCGCTGCAGGCCGATAAATATCTGCCGCTACTAGTAAGGGTTTATGATTCTGCTTCTGCAAGAACTTGGCCAGCTTACCTGAGGTTGTTGTCTTACCAGCCCCTTGTAAACCTACCATCATAATAACGGTTGGTGGACGATTACTATGTGCCAGCTTACTCTGAGTACCACCCATAAGCTCAGTTAATTGTTTGTTAACAATATCGATAACGACCATGCCAGGCGTGAAGCTCTTCATCACATCCTGACCAATCGCTTGTTCCTTTACCTTGGTAATGAAATCCTTGACGACTTTAAAGTTAACATCGGCTTCTAGTAGAGCGAGTCTAACCTCACGAAGTGCCTCATTGACATCATCTTCGGTTAGCTTGCCGCGGCCCTTCAGCTTGTTGAATACATTCTGTAATCGGCTCGAAAGTCCTTCGAATGCCATGTCCGTCATCACCCCTTGCCCAAAGATTTCCGAATAATTATTCCCAACGATTTAATTGCTCTAATAACTGTGCCAAAGGCTGTCTATATGATTCAGGAACCTGGGCAATCTCAGTTCGGAGACGCTCCACGAGTTCTCTGTGCTCAGTATGTTTGACTAACAAATTTAATTTCTGTTCATATTCCTCGAGCATGTGCTCGGCCCGCTTAATATGCTCGAAAACGGCTTGCCGACTAATCTCGAATTCAGTTGCGATCTCACCTAATGAAAAATTATCATGGTAATAACAACGTAGGAATGTCTGCTGCTTATCCGTCAATAATGTTTGATAGAAATCAAAAAGCATATTGATCCGAATCGTTTTCTCCAGCATTTCGTCTTGCATGGTGTTCGCTCCTCTCGTCAAGGGAAAACACTTTACAGGTGCAACGTTTATTATTTTAGCCAAAATATTCGGTGCTGTCAAGTATAAATACCTGTCAGCTAATCCAGCCTCGTTCATACTGCTTCGGCGCTTCGATAATCTCATTCAGTTGCCCCGCAGCTCTTCTTGCCCAGTATGGGTCTCGAAGCAACTCACGCCCAAGGAATACTAAATCAGCTTGATGATTGTCCAGTATCTGATTAGCTTGAAGAGCATCAGTGATGATACCTACCGCTCCCGTCGCTATCTTCACTTGCTTGCGAATATGTTCTGCAAACTGCACCTGATAACCCGGATAAACGTCTAGCGAAGCAGGCACGATTCCTCCCGAGCTACAATCGATCAAATCGACGCCCTGTTGCTTCATTAACTCTGTGTAATATGTGATATCGTCCAGTGTATTGCCCTCTGGGTGATATTCAGCAGCTGATATACGTATGAATAATGGACCGTCCCAATCCTCTTTAATAGCTGTAATAACTCTTCCTAGTAGATGATATCTTCGATCTCGATCACCACCATACTCATCTGTACGATGATTTGACAAAGGAGATAGAAATTCATTGATCAAATAACCATGAGCTGCATGAATCTCAATGACATCAAAGCCAGCTTTGCCTGCTCTTACAGCAGCATTCTTAAAGCTTTGGATTGTTTCTTCTATTTGGTCAATGGTCATCTCCGTTGGTACTTTATATTGTTCGTTGAATGCGATAGCTGAAGGAGCTAAGATCGGTCCCTCTACATTACTCTTCCTACCAGCATGCGATAGCTGTATACCGATTTTCCCATCATGCTCATGAATCAGATCAACTAGTTCTCGTAAGCCTGCAACATGATCATCGCTCCATATCCCCAAATCTATTGGAGAAATTCTACCCTGCTCAGTCACTGCACTTGCCTCTACAATAACTAAACCTACTTGCCCTACGGCTCGACTTGAATAATGGGTTTTATGCCAATTCATGACCTTACCATCTTCATGTGGACACGAATACATACACATCGGCGACATAACGATTCTATTCCTAAGCTCAAGGTTTCCTATAGTGAATGGCGTGAACAACATGATGTATTCCCACTTTCTATA
>JBBDTA010000029.1:0-7149 GCA_040904605.1 Paenibacillaceae bacterium | reverse complement strand
TTCTTCTCTATACTTCTTCTCGGGCAATTAAACCAGAGAACAATCCATACACGAATTGCTCAGAGTCGAATGGCTGTAGATCGTCCATCTTCTCACCCAGTCCTACAAATTTAACAGGTATATCCAACTCTTGCTTAATCGCAATGACAATGCCGCCTTTGGCAGTTCCATCGAGCTTTGTTAGCACTAGACCACTCACACCCGATTTATCACCGAACATTCTGGCTTGGCTAAGCGCATTCTGCCCCGTTGTTGCATCAATAACCAGCAATACCTCATGGGGAGCCTCTGGAACCTCTCGACGAATAACACGATAAATCTTATTCAATTCTTCCATAAGGTTCGATTTATTCTGCAAACGGCCCGCAGTATCACAGAGCAGGACATCAACCTTACGATTCTTAGCTGCTTGAATAGCATCGAACATCACCGCAGCAGGGTCGGAGCCTGCTTGTTGCTTAATAACGTCCACGCCAACACGTTGACCCCAAACCTCAAGCTGTTCGATTGCTCCAGCACGGAATGTATCACCAGCTGCCATCAGAACTTGCTTGCCTTGCTGCTTCAATCGATGTGCCAGCTTGCCAATGGAGGTTGTCTTGCCAACACCGTTAACTCCGACGAACAGAATTATCGTTAAGCCGTCCTTAGCCATGGTCAGTTCATGATCTTGCCGCCCTAAATTCATTAATGACATTAACTTTTCCGACAATATAGGCTGCAACTCTACAGCTTCCTCAATCTTCTGCTTACGCACCTCTGCACGAAGCTCGTCAATTAATTTCATCACGGTCGGAAGTCCCACGTCAGCACCAATCAGAATCTCTTCTAGCTCCTCAAAAAAATCCTCATCAATTTTTTTGCGCCGTGAGATCAATTCTTCTACTTTCTCTACAAAAGCGTCCCTGGTTTTCGATAAGCCATCCTTAAACTTCGAAGTAACAGCTTCTGTGCTTGAGGATATGGATTCTTTTAATTTTCTAAAAAAGCTCATTATATTTAACCCCTATTCCCATCTCTGTAGTTATTCTCAATCATGTTCCTTATTCATTATGCAGATACAGATTCATCTTCTAGTCGCACGGATACAAGCTTGGACACACCGTGGTCTTCCATGGTAACACCATAGAGAACGTCCGCCTCTTCCATCGTGCCCTTGCGGTGAGTAACGACAATAAATTGTGTGTCTTGGGAGAATTCTCTTAAGTACTCGGCAAATCGCGATACATTCGCTTCATCCAAAGCCGCTTCTACTTCATCCAATACGCAGAAAGGCACTGGCTTAATACGAAGAATAGCGAACAATAGGGCGATGGCGGTTAATGCACGCTCTCCACCCGATAATAACTGTAGATTTTGAAGCTTCTTGCCGGGCGGTTGAGCAACAATGTCAATCCCTGTCTCCAATAATTGATCAGGGTCAGCAAGAACGAGATCGGCTCGTCCACCACTGAACAAACGAGTGAATACAATTGCAAATTGTGTACGAATCGCATCGAAGGTTGTGCGGAATCGCTTAGACATCTCGTCATTCATATCTCGAATAACTTGATACAAAGTCGTCTTGGCCTCGATCAGATCCGCTTTCTGTGCGCTTAAGAACTGGAATCTCTCATTCACACGCTGGAACTCCTCGATCGCTCCTAGGTTAACCTCACCCAATTTAGCGATTTCACGCTTCAAGTCTCTAACCAAATTCTGCGTACCAAGAACATCCTCAGGTATAGGATATCGTTCTTTCGCTAATTCATAACTCAAATCATATTCTTCAGACAGCTTCTTAAGTAGACCATCCAACTCAACATCAAGTCTATTCACACGAACCTCTGTCTGATGCAACTGCTCTTCGATCCGACGAAGATGAGCGCGTTGTTCACGAATATGACTGTCTTCCTCATCCAATTGTTTAATACGCTCTGCTCGGTCGGCACGTTTGAATTCAATCTGATCGGAATTTGCTTTCTTCTCCAGCTGGAATTGATTCATTCGCTCAACCTGCTGTACGATATCCAATTCATTGGTATCGTTATCTCGTTGAAGCTGCTCTAGTAGGAGTACGCTGTTACTGTGCTCGATTTGCGAGCCTTCCATGTCCAGCTCAAATCTTTGAAGCTGCTCGGATAAAGATGCTCTTTCTTGAGCTAGTGCGGCTGTACGAACCTTCAGCTCGGTCAGCTCCTCCTGAAGCTGTTCCTTTGTTGATTCGTTTAGCTTTCTTGTTGATTCAGCCTGCTGAATCGCTTCTTGAATTCGAGTTTGCTCCTGTTCTAACAGGATGGACTCTTCAGCTAGTACGATTCTGCGCTCTGCCGCTTGACGTTGATCGACTTCGTGACCATCGTGATCCTGCTCGTACATATCCAATTGCGTTTGGATATGATTGAGCTCACTATCGATTTGTTGGGCATCCGCTTTTAGCTGCTGCTCTTCAATTCGCTTCTGCTCACCCTCCTGACGAAGTTGATCCAGTGTGATGACAACATCAGCAGCTTCTTTTTTGACAACTTGATATTGTTCCCGTAATTCTTTGAGTTGTTGTTCCGTTAATAGGATTTCTTGATTCATCGCTTCAATCTGACGTTGACGTCCAAGCAGGTTAGCGCCACGCTTCTGAAGCGTACCTCCTGTCATCGATCCGCCAGCATTCACTACATCGCCTTCTTGTGTTACTACTCGGTACTTATACTTGCAGGAAGCAGCAATTCGATTGGCATCCTCTAGCTGTTCAGTAATAATGATCTGTCCAAGTAAATTTCGGGCGATGTCATCATATTGCGCATCGAATTGGATCAAATCGACGGCAACCCCAACAAAACCCTTCATTCCTCGCACCTGCTTTAACTCATGCTCATTGATCGAACGCCCTCTGATAACATCAAGTGGCAGGAAGGTAGCTCTGCCGAGCTGGCGTTTTTTCAGGAAATTAATTGCTTCTCTCGCGTCTGTTTCATTATTCATAACGATATGCTGAAGAGCTCCACCCAGTGCTGTTTCTAGCGCGATTTCAACATGGGCGGGAACCTTCAGAAGCTCGGCAACTGCACCATGCACACCACGAAGACCGCCGGATGTTGAACCCCGGCTCTTAAGCACCTCTTTCACACCGTGCATGAAGCCATCATAATCATTCTGCATCTCCGTCATCGTATCACGGCGCGAGACATTCGCTTCCATCTTCTGTTCCCACTTACGAATCGCCTGCTGTACTTCCTCGATCAGCTGTTGATCCTTACGCATCTTCTCGCTTAGCTCTAAATATTCATTGCGTATCCGGGTAATCTCAACTGCTAGCTGCTCCATCTGAACAGTAATGGTTGATTTCTTAAGGACATTCTGCTCACGTTGTTCAGTCCAGCGTTCCTTCTCCTCCATAATACGCTCTACCTTACGACCGATACCCTCACTCTGCTGTTCGAGAAATTTCAATTCATTCCGAACCTGGGCAATCCGATTCAATGAATCGATTAATTCGGCCTTCAACTGCTCTTCTCCCACTGAATCTCTACCATTCACACCAGACAGCTTGTCTTCTTCAGTTTTAAGACTGGCCTTCAGATCGATCAGTTGACGATGAACCTCATCGAATTTACTCTGAATGGCATCCTTCTCCACCTTGCGATCATGGATTCGTCGAGATTGAATGTCCATCGTTTGATTCAGCTGTTCACGATTCATCGTTAAATTTTTACGGCGCTCTTGTAGAACTTCGACTTGACCCGTGCTCCTATCGAATTCCTCGCTGACGCTTAGCAGTGTTTCATGTAGGTGTTCCAATTGTTCCTCTACAACACGAAGCTCAGCCCGCGATTTCTCTAAACGAGCATCGTGGCGATTCACTACGGTTGATACCTCTAACTGATCGTGCTCAAGCTGCTTCAGCCTATTCCCGGATTCCGACCACGAACGATGGAGCTGATCTATCTGCACAACATACATGGAAATCTCATTGAATTTCAATTCCTCTTTCAGCTTTTTGAATTGTTGAGCTACCTCGGACTGTTCCCGTAACGGGTCTAACTGGTCCTCTAGCTCAGTAATAAGATCATGGATACGCAGAAGATTATTCTCGGTCTCATCCATTTTCTTCTGTGCTTCTTTTCTTCTTGATTTATATTTAACGATTCCGGAGGCTTCTTCGAAAATCGCTCGACGATCCTCAGAACGTGTGCTGAGAATTTCCTCAATCCGACCTTGTCCAATAATCGAATAAGCTTCTTTACCTATTCCTGTATCCATGAATAACTCTGTAATATCCTTCAATCTACAAGCCTGTTTATTAATAAAATATTCACTGTCACCGTTTCTATGTATTCGCCGGGTTACGGTTACCTCACTGTAATCTAGGGATAGACCATGGTCTGCGTTATCTAGAGTTAACGAAACCTCTCCATAATTGACCGCCTTACGCGAATCGCTTCCAGAGAATATGATGTCCTGCATGTTACCGCCACGAAGTGATTTGGCGCTCTGCTCCCCAAGAACCCAGCGAATTCCGTCGGAGATATTACTCTTGCCGCTGCCATTAGGCCCAACAACAGCAGTAATGCCCTGAACAAACTCCAGCTCTGTCTTATCTGCGAAGGATTTAAATCCTGTTAGTTCGATACGCTTAAGGAACATGGTTTCACCCTATCCTGAGTATTAGCAGTTGCCTAGTTTATTCTATCATAAAGCGTTTAAAAGAGCAGTAGAAACCACTCGACAATAAACGCCAATAGCCTGATTCCTCCACATAATTCATGACTACCTCGTTGGCAATCCGATGAATTAGCAAAGAAATCAGGCTATTGATGTTTATGTTCTGCAAGTAGCTTACTTAGGGCTTGTGCGGCCGCGTGCTGCTCTGATTCTTTCTTGGTTCGACCAGTACCTGTGCCCCATACATGGGCTTGAAGCTTTACCTCACTAATAAACTGCTTTTCGTGAGATGGCCCACTCTCCATCACCAGATGATAATTCGGTTTACCCAGACTTCTCTGCTGTGTATATTCCTGAAGCTGAGACTTTGCGTCTGTTATGTTGATCGATTCGTCCTGCTGGAGCTTCTTAAACAGACTGGATTGGAGGAAGCGAATAACAGCCTCGAACCCCTGATCCAGATATAAAGCACCAATGAAGGCTTCGAACACGTCAGCAAGTATGGCAGGTCTTGTCCTCCCACCTGTTGACTCTTCACCTCTGCCAAGCAGAAGATATGTACCGAAGTTCTGGTGCTCAGCTAGAATATTCAACGAGGGCTCACATACAATTGATGCCCTCATCTTAGATAATTCACCCTCTGGGCGATTTGGATATTGCTCGTATAGATATTCTGTTACTGCAAGCTGCAGTATAGCATCACCTAAGAATTCCAATCGCTCATTATGTTTAGCTTGTCTGTTCTCATTGACATAAGAAGTGTGTGTGAACGCTTGCTGCAGTAAATGTAAATCCTTGAAATTCACACCTACTTCAGCTTGTAGCTGTTGAAACTTATTCATATGCATTATTCTTCGAATCGTTTCAGCACGATAGTCGCATTATGACCACCGAAGCCAAAAGAGTTAGATATTGCTATAGAAATATCTGCTTTACGAGGCTTATTCGGCACATAATCCAAATCACATTCCGGATCCTGATTTTCCAAGTTGATCGTAGGTGGGATAAATCCTCGGGTGATGGTTAGAGCTAATATGACAGCCTCTACTCCACCAGCGGCACCTAACATATGGCCCGTCATCGACTTCGTTGAGGAAACAGCTAATTTATAGGCGTGTTCACCGAATGTTTTCTTAATCGCTATGGTTTCCGATTTATCACCAATAGGTGTAGAAGTCCCATGAGCATTAATGTATTCCACTTGATCAGCAGTGATCCCTGCGTCCTTAAGCGCCAGTCTCATACATCGAGCTGCACCATCTGGATCTGGATCTGTCATGTGATGAGCATCTCCACTCATACCATAACCAATAATCTCTGCATATATATGTGCCCCACGCTTCTTAGCATGCTCAAGCTCTTCAATGACGAGCACACCAGAACCTTCTGCCATCACGAAGCCATCACGATCCACATCGAATGGACGACTTGCCCGTTCAGGCTCATCATTCCTTGTTGACATCGCGCGCAGCGCACAGAAGCCTGCCATACCTGTAGGTCTGATCGTTGCTTCGGCTCCTCCACAAACCATAACGTCTGCTTCATCTCGCAGAATGAGCTTATATGCATCTCCGATTGAGTTCGTGCCTGTAGCACATGCAGTAACTACCGTGCTGTTAGGACCTTTCGCACCAGTAATAATAGAAATCTGACCAGAGCCCATATTAGCAATCATCATCGGAATGAAGAAAGGGCTGACGCGCTTTGGTCCTTTCTCCAGCAATATATTATGCTGATCCTCCCATGTGCTGAGACCACCAATACCAGATCCTACGAATATACCTGCACGTTCTGGATCCATGTCTTCTCTAATATTCAGGTTGGCATCCTTTAATGCCATCGTGCTAGCAGCAACAGCAAGCTGGACAAAACGGTCCATTCTACGAGTGTCCCGCTTATCCATATAGTTCTCAGGTTCGAAATCCTTAATCGATCCAGCAATCGTGGTTGGATATTCACTGACATCAAAGCTCTCTACTTGTGAAATCCCTGATTTGCCGGTCATTAAGCTATCCCAGAATGTATCTATGTCTTTACCTATTGCTGTCATGACTCCCATACCTGTAATAACAACTCTGCGTTTCATCTATTTGACCACCTCAATGTTCACGGCTAATGAAAGAATATAAAAATTAATGAAGCTTGTTCAAAACATACCTTAATGAGCAAGCTCTAGGGGTATTATAACAAGGAATAGTCCCGCTAGCTTACGCTTTGGGCGGGACTTTAACCTGTTCCTTAAGAGCGATTTGCCTCTATGTACTTCACAACTTCGCCCACAGTTGTTACTTTCTCGGCGTCTTCATCGGAAATTTCGATATCAAACTCATCTTCCAATTCCATAACTAACTCAACTACATCTAGAGAGTCAGCACCTAAATCATCTTTAAACGAAGCTTCAAGGGTTACTTCAGCTTCTTCAACCCCGAGGCGATCAACAACGATTTTCTTTACACGATCTACTACATCGGACATCCGGTTCACCTCCTCCATGGTATTATACGAAAATTA
>JBBDTA010000028.1:0-9909 GCA_040904605.1 Paenibacillaceae bacterium | reverse complement strand
TGGTGTATACATCATCGACGACAATGATATTCTTGGTTAGCTTATGAGGATCCGCGGTCGACAGCCGCTTCACGCCATCTTCACTCGGGACGAATACGCCACGGAGATCTTGGATTCTCTCTTGTCTGGTTTTGTAGCTTTGCTTGCCTGTATGCCGTGCTCGATCTAACAATGGAACGACAGGAAGTCGGAACGCTGCGCCTAGCCCACGTGCGAATAGCTCCGCTTGATTGAAGCCTCTTTCTTCCAGCCTCTGCCTGCTGAGCGGTATGTAGGTCACTAACGTAATATCCTTCGACCTCCATTGATGATTAGCGAGAAACCGATGGAACAACGACACGAACATCCCGGCAAAAAGTAGCTGCAACCGCTCATCCCCCCGATATTTGAACCGCCCCAGCCAATCCTTCATTGCGTCGTCATATCTCACAACGCTAAGATTAGATTCAAACCAAGTGTCCTTCCTACGATGGCAATCCAGACAGCTCTCGTAACGACCACAGACGCTGCACTCAATATCATTCGGTTTAATCCACGAGATATGACCGTAGCAATTCCGACAGAGCGGCAGCTCGCCTGACGAGCCCGCCCTCAAGCCGTGGCATACCAGACAGCTATCAGCATTCGTTGCGAGCAAGCTTCGACTGCTAATGAGCAGCTTCTGCCATAGCGAATTGAACATGTGAACCAGGGCTCCTTTATATGTTATCCAGGTTATTTTATCAGGTATGGTTACCCTATTTATTCCTTCCTTAGAGGAAGTATCCCCTTCGCTCAGCCAATCGGTTCATCGCACGAATCTGGCTTACAGCCTCCGCTTGGGCGCGAGTATGCTCACGACTCAGATAATGCACCTTCCCGAAGGGGTCAGCCGCTGAGCGACCTGCTCTTCCAGCCATCTGTACTAAGGCAGCGGTATCGAACAGCGCAGAGTCTGCATCCAGAACGACGACATCCGCCTTCGGAATCGTCACACCTCGTTCTAGAATGGTTGTCGTTAAGAGAATGCGAATTGCCCCTTCGCGAAATCGCAATACCTTCTCATGCCGATCTTCATCCTGGGAGGAAGTCGCTTCAATCTGGGCACGACTGCAGAGCTTGTCCATCCTGCGTCTCACCCAAGCTAACGTTGACTCCAGTCTGTGAATCGCCGGTATGAATATGAAAATCTGAGCACCTCGTTCTAATGATTCTGACACGATATCGGCTAGCTGACCACTTCCATCTCTAGAGGGTAGCCAACGAATTGTCCTATTCGCTCCATTCGAGGAAGACGCAGGCAGCTTATGTATTCCACCGTACCGAATAAGCCGCGGTGTAGGCAATGGCTTGCCGTGGTATCGGACAGGTACCTTCACATGAGCGATCCGACCCTTCTGTGCATCGACCTGCAGATGAGCAGGCGGTGTAGCTGAGAGCAGTACGGTAGCACCCTCAGGGGATCGAACCTTCTGTGCGGCGTATTCCAATACCGGATTATTATGGTAAGGGAACGCATCAATCTCATCAACAACGACCAGATCGAAGGCTTTTTCATACCGAAGCAGCTGATGTGTGGTTGCGATCGTGATATCTCCGAGCTCCCACCGTTGAGTGCTGCCTCCATAGAGGGCGATCACAATCTGTTGCGGGAATGCGGCCTTAATTCTAGGAAGTAGCTCAAGCACTACATCCCTGCGTGGTGTTGCGATTAACACCTTGCCCCCGCGCTGCAGCTCCGTCGCTACTAACGGGAAGATCATCTCCGTCTTGCCCGCTCCTGTCACAGCCCATATCAAGAAGGACTTGTACGAGCTAATTCTATCTCTGCTCAACAGATGACGGATACCCGCTTCCGAGGCCGCTAGCTGCGCTGGACTGAGCTGCCAATCTCCAATGGGAATGAAAGGCGCGGTATCATGAAGTGGATCCTCATCCAACTTGATCTCTCTGGTCTTCTCACCTACTATCCCTCGACCTTCCCTGACCAAACCTCTTGTACTCATTGCATCGCTCGTCTCGTTCGCCCCCATGATTAATGGGGCGCACGCTCTCGTCCTCCCCATCGTGAGGCAGGACTCACAATAGGCACAGCTGTCACTACCACAGGAGGCGCAATCTGACCACCGTATTTGCTCTCCACTATGACCGCAACGCCTGCAGCTCGCTCCGGCACGCTTCCTCCATCCCCATAAGCTTCGTTTATCCGATATCTCCAGACTCACATTCAGCTCTACATCACCGTTCAAGTACGCCCACTGCACAACCCGCTTCCACTGCTGAGCTGCTTCGCCTAAGCCCAAATATTCGAGTAAGCTCACAAGCTCCTCCCATAGTAAAGAACGCCCCTTCATCGCGGCGCGAAGCTTGTCCCAGAATTGTATATCATCCACTAAAAGAGTCAACCATCCATCCAATGTATCTACATTCTCAGAATCATTTTTTTCCGCAGAGTCACTTTTTTCCTTAGCATCAACGCTTTCCAACAACACAGCATTTAACGATAAACGCTCAATTTGCGAGGATATCTCACCCTCACCCATTGCTCGACCATTCATCTCAGCAGCCATAGCAACAGCCTCTCCGTAAGGCGGCTCCTCAGCAACACGGAACATGGAGGTAACACGCTGATCACCTGACATCGATGACCAGAACAGCTTATCTACGCATAGAGTCGCGTCCAAAGACACCCGCCATGTCCATTGCGTTCGGTGATAAACAGTATAAATTACGGCTCGCATTATTCACCCTCTTCCATAATCGTGAGAACGATTACCATAATGATTGCACGTGAGGCAGCTTATGCATATCTTCGGGCTGACTGAGTCGGATGTGTATTGATGCATCTCTAAGGGGTAGGGGTTGTGGACTATCGCCATCCATGCGACGAACATCTAGTTGATGAAGTCTAGAGAGTAAGCCTACGATCGCTAATGTATCGTCGGATGAGCCCTCATCGATGATGGTGATGGAGATGGATTCGCCTTGCAGCCAATAGAACAGAATCAAGGAGCGAATAATCCATTCAATATGCAGTTGATTGTCTAGCGTGTATAACACGTAATGCTTCGATTCCATATCATTCATGCTCATCCGGCTATAGGCTAGATGAATAGTGATCGCAGTGCAGAAGTAAGTTCCGATAATGAACAATCCATAAACCATACCCGTTTACCTCCCTTTGCAACAATATATGTTGTAAGAGAGATCAAGGTTCCGGACATGGCGTTCCATTCCAGCAGGAATCGCAGCCTTAGAGGGTTACCCAACCATTCTTGATTGCGTTGATAACCGCTTGTGTACGATCATCCACTTCCATCTTCTGCAGAATGCTGCTGACATGGTTTTTGACTGTCTTCTCACTGATGAACAGAAATTCACCAATCGACTTATTACTCTTACCCTCAGCCATAAGACGGAGCACCTCAGCTTCACGCCGGGTCAATGGGCTCCCATCCTTGTGGACGTACTTCACATCTGCTTCTCTAACTATGGATCCATTAGGCATGACGCCTGTCTCTTCTAGGTAAGTCATACGGCGGAGCTGATTGATCAGCTTGCCTGTCACCTTGGGATGTATGTAAGCATAACCCGCTACAACAGCACGAATCGCTTGAATCAATACTTCCGCTTCTAAATCCTTCAACAGGTAGCCCGATGCACCCTTACGCAGGGTCTCGAACACATAGCTCTCGTCGTCGTGGATGGATAGAATAATGACCTTGATACCGGGAAAAAGATCACGCATCTTCTCCGTCGCTACCACTCCATTCTCGATGGGCATGTTAATGTCCATGAGCACAACGTCCGGATGATGGATGTTACATAGCTCGAGAATTTGAATGCCATCGCCACACTCGGCGATCACTTCCATATCATCCTCCATGTTAATAATTCGTTTCAATCCCTCGCGTGTTAATTGGTGGTCGTCTGCGGAGATAATCCTCACTTTTGCTGGGGCTGTTCCACTATTCATTGTGATTCCTTCTCCTTCCCGTTCTCCATCTTGATTGGAATGAGCATGTCTATCTTGGTACCACCACCTACATTGGATTCAAGCTCGAACCTGCCTTCTAATAACTCCACTCGTTCCTTCATACCGATGATGCCAAAGTGCGATCCACTAGAAATCTTAGCATGCATCGCTTCGACTTGAAATCCCTTACCATTATCCTGAACGGTAATCTTCACCATCTGAGACTGGTACGTGATGTCTAGAGAGACGAAGGTAGCTTGAGCATGCTTCAATACGTTCGTGAAAGCCTCTTGAACGAGCCGGAACACGGCTACCTCCATAGCTGACGGGAGACGAGACTCTTTACCATGCAGTCTAAATTTCGTGCGAATCTTCGTCTTCTCCTCAAAGTCCTGCGTGAATTTACGCATAATGGGGATGAGTCCAAGATCATCAAGCGCCATCGGTCGAAGGTTAAAGATGATTTTGCGTATTTCCTCCAGTCCTAATCGAGCCTGAGTTTTCAATTCATGGATCTCGCTCTTCACACCATCCAGATCCTGCTTGGTCATCATCTTCTCAGCAATCTCCGCACGAAGGACAACATTAGCGATCGACTGAGCGACACTATCGTGAATTTCTCTAGAAATCCGCTTCCGCTCTTCCTCTTGGGCCATGATGATCTTCAGACCAATGAGCTGGCGATTCTTAGCCGATTCCAGAATTCGTGTGACCTGGCTCATGTCACCCGACATGTATTCCAATACCACACTCATCTGTGAACCAAGTGCTTCTGCACGTTCTATAGTTCGATCTGAATTACGAATTCTAAGGTGCAGCTCATCTCTGCGAGCCTTTAGATTAATTTCCTTCTCGCGTGAAATCGACAACTCCATCTGGATATTCGTCGCAACTTCATAGGCTTTACGGATATCTTCTTCCTTGAAGTGATTGAAATCTCGACTCACCTCAGTTAGCCGAATCCTAGACAGCCTATAGTGATTGTCCAGCTTATCTACCTTGGTAATCATCTGATCTAGCTCCAGCTTTACAGCAGCCAGCTCATTGTACAAGGAATCTCGCTCACTCTGAGCGTTCTCACAAATTTCAAATATCTGATATTTGCTTTTCTCAAGTACCTGGACCGTTTTCTTAATTACCTTATCAATGGCCTCAACTTGAATGTCCAACGGGATCGTTACTCCTATTCTGATAATACATTTGAGAACACATTATTACAGTTATGCTAGTATTATAGTAACATATAGCAATATCTTTGAAGTGAACAAAAAGACCTATTTTCTAGCGGGCACATATTCTTATTCTAATGTAATCGATTTGGTTGTCTGATCCCAGCCGACCTTCCAGCCAAGCGCTTCAGAAACCAGACGCAATGGAAGCATGGTCCTGCCCTTCATAAGCCGTGGAGCTTCCAAGGAAGTAATTCGTTCTCCATCGATAATGACCTCCTCGTCCTTGATCCACATCTCAATCAGATGGTGATCGCGAATGATAGTGACACGTTGACTCTTGGCCTCCCATTGAATCGTTCCACCCATCGCATCTACGAAGAAGCGAACAGGAATCATTGTTGTTCCCTTCACAAGAACTGGAGCCTGATCGAGCTTCTGCTCCTCTCCATTCACTGTAAGGGTTGATCGATCAATCGCCATCTGGACCCGAGCGTTCTGTAATACCGGCAGCTCACCCTCGTATTGGAATTTAATATTATCAACAGCCAGATAACCGATAGGCTCTCGTTCATCTTGACCTAACTCTGGATTGACGACATAAATCCGATTCAGCTTAATTGGGTATGTCATCTCATACTTCTCTAGATCCACATTCATACTCTTCCATCCGAACATATCGATTGGATTCGCAATGTCTACCATGTGCGTCTTATTATTCGCATCTACAAATTCAGCACGCAGCCAATTTAAGGTAGCGTCCCCCATCACATCGATCGTCATTCGAACAGGCTTGCCTTCTACTGCAATCCCTGTAGCTCCGAATGCGGCATAGATCGCTTTCGTACCCGTTCCCTCTTGGAAATTATATTCGAAGATAAGCGCTTTATTATTCGGCTCGCCTACAACTAAACCTGGTGATAGTTTTACATTCCCTAGGACATGATCTGATGTGACTTGCTTCTGCACCTCATAGGTTGTAATATCAAAATCGGCGAATAGCTTATCGACTCCCGCTGATTGAGTCAGCATCGTGCTGAAGCCATCATATCGAGCAATAATTCTAGCAATCCCACTACTGCCAAGTTTAGTTACATGAACTGAATTCCCGGTTATGGTGCCCTCGAAGCCAATAAATTCCCAGCTCAGTAATTCACTAGGTATCGTGCGCTCCACACCCTTCACAGTAGCAACAATAACAGGCAGCTCATAGCTCTCGCCTGCAGATAAGATGAAGTCCGAGCTGTCGAATACCATGGAATTGATCTGTCTGCGACCGATGATGTCGATTTCCGTCTTCTGCTTAATCCCGTCTGCAGTGGCTGTAATCGTCGCAGTCCCTGCCCCAGTGGCTGTGAACACACCCGAATCGAAGGTTCCCGAGCCTGTACCATTCGTTGCTGTCCACTTCGCATTCTGAACGCCAAACGTAATTGGATTATAATATTGATCATAGGCCTTTAGCGCAAAGGTTGATTTCTCGTTAAGGAACAAGGTTTTCTGCCCTTGTATGAGCAAGCCTGCCAATTTGCCAGCTGGAGCAAGCGTGTACACACCTAAGCCATTCACAACCTGACGAGCTGTTCCGTTCTCCAATTGATTCACAACAACTGCAGAGGTATCCCCTAACGGTCGGGAGACCATCTGAGTCGATCCGCCGCCATCAAAATTCAAGCCCTTCCATACTCCGATGCTTACCATGAAGCCTTGGAATTCTTTCAGACTCATTCCCATACTATCGTCCTTCTTATCCACAGTAATCATATAAACATATCGGCCATCCTTAGAGTAGCCAATACCCGTACGTGAGCGATTCCCAAGTAAGCTAGATACATCCCGCGAGAATGTCGTCGCTTGACCTTCATCGACTAGAATGGTGTGGCCGCCGATCATCATTCTGAAATTGGCGGTGTCGTAGGTGTTCGATCCATCCGATGGTACAAGCTGGTAGGAGGCCGTTAGCTTATCTCCCACTTGCATATTCTGCATCACGTACTCAGCAGCTTTCCCGGTTGCTCGTAGAATGTACCCGTCCACAGGCGGAACCCTATCAAGAGCTGCCTTGTCGGAAATTTGAGCAACGATATCATTAACCACGAGTACCTCTGTTGGTGTGGTATACCCATCGTTCGCTCGAGACGTGCTACCCCAAGCATTCGTGTATATGTAGAGTGAGTTTGCGTGACTGTGCGTTCCATTCGGTTCTGTAAAATAGTAGGTTTTGTTAATACCAGCAAGTGCATAGGGTTGCCCGTTGGCTGCTGTTATTGATCCCGTGAACGTGAAAGAATCAATTAACGGTTTGTTGTCCTTCGTCAAGGCGAAAGCATACATACCCGATAAGTAAGAGGGCGAGGACATGAATTCCCCGTCCGTGATCTGTGGACCAATCGGTGCCCCTTCAGCTGCAACGCTGTAGTAATCTCCGTTCACACCAGCTACCGCTTCGGTATCCTGAGCCATACCTTTGATCGTTTGACGCTTCGTAAACTGCCCATCCACACCGCTCATTACATCAAGCTTCACATGAGGGTTATTCAAATCTATCACTAGCACATTGGCGTTGGTAGATACCGCGACATCACTACGAGTGGATGACCAAACATACTTCTGGAGCTTCGCTCCGGCTGTCACGGGTACCACCTCTACAAGCTTAATCGTTGGTGCAGGTGCTGTTGTCGTTGTCGCTGCAGTTGCTGCATATGAATTTGGAATGTTAGATGATAGAGGTGCTGTTAATAATGAGAATGCCAGAGTAGCCGCCATGACCTTAAGGCCAAGCCCGCTCTCCGATCTACCTGTACGCTTACTCCATAACGATGTATTCAACAATTTCAATCCAATCCTCTCCCATTGAATCTCTGTATATTTCTATCTAAATCTAACTTTTCTTGAACGCTCAGTAACCCTTGATAGTATAGACTAATAAACCGTCTGAAAAGTTACGGATCCAAGAATGTTATTTTGTGGGATAATAAAACGCCGCCCAATCCCCTTAGGGACGAGCGGCGTGTGCTTCACACCAATCGTGTTCGATGATGATATAATAATTAGCTCAATGCTTCCTTCTTCAATACATCTGCTTTATCAATAGCTTCCCATGGAACATTAAGATCCGTACGACCGAAGTGACCATAAGCAGCCGTTTGTTGGTAGATCGGGCGACGTAGGTCGAGCATCTTGATGATACCCGTCGGTCGTAAGTCGAAGTTGTTACGGATGACCTGAACCAGCTTGTCTTCGCTGACCTTGCCTGTACCATACGTATCCACGCTGATCGATACCGGCTGTGCTACGCCAATGGCATAAGCTAGCTGAATCTCACACTTGTCCGCTAAGCCGGCAGCCACAATGTTCTTGGCTACATAACGAGCGGCATAAGCTGCTGAACGGTCAACCTTCGTAGGATCCTTACCGGAGAATGCTCCGCCACCGTGACGGGCATAGCCGCCATATGTATCAACAATGATCTTACGACCTGTTAAGCCGGAGTCACCTTGTGGACCGCCAATAACGAAACGACCTGTTGGGTTGATGAAGTACTTCGTTTCACCATCTAGGTATTCGGCAGGAATAACAGGTGCGATGACATGCTCCTTAATATCTCGTGTGATCTGTTCAAGGGTAGTCCCTTCGGAGTGCTGTGTCGATACAACAATCGTATCCACGCGAACAACCTTCTCGCCATCATATTCAACAGACACTTGTGTCTTGCCATCAGGTCGAAGGTAGTCGAGTAATCCACTCTTACGAACCTCAGCCAGACGACGAGCCAAGCGATGTGCTAATGCAATCGGCATCGGCATAAGCTCTGGTGTCTCATTCGATGCAAAACCAAACATCAAGCCCTGATCACCAGCGCCAATATTCGCAGTTTCTTCTTTCATATCAACGCCATCTCGTGATTCTAAAGCAGCGTTAACGCCTTGTGCGATATCAGCGGACTGTTCATTCAGCGATGTGAGTACTGCACATGTATTGTAATCAAAGCCATACTTCGCACGCGTATAGCCAATCTCCTTGATCGTGTTACGAACGATGGTCGGGATATCCACGTATTCCGATTTGGTGCTAATTTCTCCAATAACCAATACTAAACCGGTTGCCACTGCCACGTCACATGCGACGCGAGCATTCGGATCATTAGCCAAGAATGCATCGAGAATAGCATCCGAGATCTGGTCGCAAATTTTATCCGGGTGCCCCTCGGTTACGGATTCTGAAGTGAATAAACGTTTTGTCATTAATATGACCTCCTATAAGCAATATTATGTAGTTTCTTGGATGGAGTTACGCAAAAAAAATGACCTTTCCCAATTGGAAAAGGTTGTTGTGACCTTCAAGTCAATATGTTACTGGATTTGTCGCATGCTGTCAATGAAAGGAATGATCGTCATGAGTTCAGAAGTGCTTGCTGGGCTTGAGCCACGAGCCTTCGTGTAATGTTCCCGCCAACCGCTCCGCTGTCGCGAGTAGTTAGGTGTCCCCAGTAATCCTCAGGTATTGTAGACGCATGAATCGAACCTAACTCCGTGGCAAATTCCATGTCTCCGAATGCTGCTAAATGCTTGCCAACCGGCAATCCCAATTCAGCGGCGATCTCATACTTCATCTGATCCAACGCTTTACTTGAGCCGGGAACGACCAGCTTATTGCTGCCGCGTGATGATCCTTGAGCCATATCGACTTTCACCTCCTCTTCAGTGGTGTAAGCTTAGTATGGCTGCAGCTGGCGCTGGAAACACGGTTATGTTATTGGCAAACTATTAATGAGCTTTCAGCTTG
>JBBDTA010000027.1:0-10025 GCA_040904605.1 Paenibacillaceae bacterium | reverse complement strand
ACCAGAAGGCGTTTTTAACGAAGAGACAGTCAAAGAATTTATAAAGAAAAACATCCGAATGCTGCTTATCTCGGTTGGGACGTCTGATCCCTATAAAGTATTTGAAATATTCCTTGTTCAACACCCTCGCCCAAAATCTCTTCTATTAACAGCATAATTATCAATCTTAACTCCCAAGATCATTAGATCTTGAGAGTTTGGTATCGTTACTTCTGCTGCTGGCTGGATTCCTTTTGTAGGCTGGTTCATGCATGTCATCTCGGCTATCGTGTTATTGCTCTCTGCATCCAGAAATTCGAATACATCCTTTAATTTCCATCGTCAATAAGTAGGTTTCTCTATGCAGCGACATCCCTTCGAGTGAATACAGCCCATGATAATACATTGAAGATTATAAAATAGGCAATAAGTATGCCGACCGAGAAGCCCATCGTCATCTCATCTCGGAATGGGTATCCATTAATATGTTGGGATAAGTCTATATTGGCGAATAGTGAATATTTGCTCCATGCATATTGTTGGAAGATATTCGTTACGCTTAAGCCAACGAACATGGCGAAGATGGAAATCCCAATCGCCATGGCACTGCTTCTGAATACAGCAGAGATCATGAAGGCAAAAGTGACATACATGACGGTTGCTACTGCTCCGAGGAAGTATGCTTGCCATAGATGGAACAATGTACTCTCTTCTTGAATAATTCCTTCTGCATTCACACTTAAGTAGGACTGGCTCCAGCCGGAAAATCCATACAAGGCTCCGTTGATCAGGAAGCATGAAACGAATAGAACTAGCAATAAGAAGAGGCCAAAGATTATAAGTGCGAAATATTTGGACAGCATAATCTTCAATCGTGATGCGGGGCGGATTAGCAGCAGCTTAATGGTCCCCGTTGAGAATTCACCAGCTAAGCTATCTCCAGCAACAATAACAACGAACAATGTAATAAGGAAAACAAGTCCAGTCAAACCATTAATGGGTCCCCACATTGTAGCTTCCAATGGAGGTATATTATTGTCTAGCTGATATTTGACTAATGTGAGATTTTTAGTGAGTACTTTCTCGTATTGTTTATTAAGCTCAGGTTTTGCCAATTGAGTCTTGTAGTCGGTTTGCTGTTGTTCTAGCTGTGCACGCCACTCCCCAGCTTTCATCTCTTGCCCGTTCTCTACGAAGAACATGATCAGACTAGCTGCAATAACAATAAGGACCAACAATATAGTCATAATCCATGTGCGGATTCTACGATATATCTTCATATTCTCATTCTGAATTAAACTAACCAATCTGCTCACTCCCTGTCATTTGCAAGAATCGTTCTTCGAGTGTTTGGTGTTGGATCGTAATACCATAGATGCGAATATTGGCTTGTACCAATCGTGAGATGATGCTTGGGATTTGCTCGCGATCTGTCGATATCTCCAATCCTTCTGGCCTGCTGTTGATATGAGAAACCGTATCCATCTCTTGAATAACGCTCCAAGCATGATCTGCTGCATCAACCTCTATGAGATAAGTCTGGGTCACCTCGCTCCGACCTGTGAAATCCTGAATAAGCTTAATGTCTACAAGCTTGCCTTGTTGAATGATCGCAACGCGATCACACATAAGCTCCATCTCGGATAACAGATGACTCGATACAATGACGGTGATGCCTTCTTCCTTCGTCAGATAACGCAGGTAATCACGCAGCTCTCGAATTCCAGCAGGATCTAGCCCGTTGGTAGGTTCATCTAGAATTAATAACGATGGCTTATGAAGGATGGCTTGTGCCACACCAAGTCGTTGTCGCATGCCTAGTGAGTATTTGCTGACTTTGTCATGAATTCGGTTTTCCAGCTTGACCAGCTTGACTACCTCATCAATCCGGTGCTTGGTAATACCGGGGATCATTCGGGCATAATGAATCAAGTTAAGATAGCCGCTTAAATATTTGTATAGCTCAGGGTTTTCCACGATTGCGCCGACATGGCGAATCGCCTTTTCGAAATCTGTCTTCGTGTTGTTGCCGTCAATGAATATCTCGCCCTCGGTAATGGACATGAGTCCAACCATCATGCGGATTGTTGTGGTTTTACCAGCACCATTGGGTCCGAGGAAGCCGAAGATTTCTCCTCTTGGTACATCGAAGGTTAGCTTGTCAATAATCGCCTTTCCACCAATCCGCTTCGTGACATTACGCAGACTGACGATAGGTTCTTTGCTCATGGAAAGTCCTCCCAAATTAATATTCTTATTCCTTTATACTAGATAATGAGGGTAAAAAGCAAAACAAACTTTAGAACTGTTTATAACTCGACCTTAGTCTAGTTTTTTTTGAGTGATTAGATGTCATTAGAAAAAAGGATATCCAGACCGATTAGTCAACCGGCAGCTTGAACATCCCCATCCATAGATCTTCTGTGTTTGCACCACTAGGCGGTATCTATTCTTAAGGATCTATGCATCTGACTTTCCGTGGAGGCTTGTCGATAATTATCCAAGAGAGAGTCGAAGATCGAATCCCAGGATTGCGTTAAGGCATAACGTCGACCTTCCCCACCCATGGAGACCAGTAGCTCCGGGTTATCAATCAATGTGAGAATAGAACGTACGAATGCGTCTGTATCCTTGGCTGGACAGAGCAGGCCATTGCGTCCGTGGTCTATAATCTCCTGAACTCCACCTGACCTAGCACCTACAACTGGAAGCCCTGCAGCTAATGATTCCAGTACAACATTACCGAATGTTTCGGAGCTAGAAGGGAAGACGAACAGATTAGAGGAAGCATAAGCCTCAGCCAACGCTTCGCCCTTCAAGTATCCTGTGAAAGTTACACGTGGCAGCTCCGTTGCTTTAAGTTCATTCAGCATAGGGCCTTCGCCGACGATTAACCAATGTACTTGTTCAGATATGGATGCAGGCAGCTTGCGCATAATACCTGTCAGCACATCCATATCCTTCTCTAGAGCAAGGCGACCCACATATAGGAATAGATGAGGCTCCTTGATGTTATAGCGCTCCCTCAGCTTAGAAGATCGACGCTCAGGATGGAATAAGCTGCAATCTACACCGCGATTCCAAATCCGTAGGCCGCCAATGCCTTGCTGCTCAAGCAAGCCTAATGTTTCTTGAGAGGGAGCGAAGGTGCGGATGCAATGCTGATGAAACCAGCGAATGTAACGCCAGAATAACGGTCCGGCCAACTGCAGGTGATAATGCTCGAGATAACGGTCGAAGTGTGTATGGTAAGAAGCAACCAATGGAATGTGATGGCGTTTGCCATAGAATAGTCCGCATAGACCAATATTGAATGGGGTTGCTACATGGATGAGATCAGGTTGAAAGGCTTCTAGACGTTTGCGAATCTTGTATATATTCGGCAGAGCAATTCGGCATTCCGGATAGAACATAAAAGGAAAGCTGAGAGAACGATTAATATTATCTGCAGGCAACGATTCTTCAGCAGTCTCTGGTGCGAAGAGCTGATGTTCGATGCCTTTGCTTTCTAGGTATCTCACCAATCTCTGTAAGGTCAGTGCCACACCATTCACTTGAGGGTGGAATGTATCCGTGAACAGAGCGATGCGCATTTCGCTTCATCCTCCTTCTTTATCGAGGTGCTGTGTGCTTTACTCCATTCTAATCATCAAAGGTCATGAGGAGATTAGAATGGAGTAAAGCTTTTGTGAAGCGTGTACACTTAAATTGTGGGTTCATATGCTATACTAGAAGTGCTTGCTATATAACATACTACTTGAACAAATATCTGTTTGAACAAGCACTGGAAGTAATTTTGTTTAAGGAGCTCACCCATGCTATTCGTCTTAATTATTCTGTGGGGGATTACTAGTTTACTTCTCATCTTGGATGCGGAGAACGTCACGACTCGTTGGTTGAGTGGTTTCGTATTCTGCGGTGGCGCTGGTGCTCTTGCGGTTGTACTTGGTGAACAAGTCATTCCCTATATGCAAGTGCAGAACACGAATGACGTGTGGAATCAACTGTTGTCCCAAATTCGAATAACGGCATCATTGACATGTTATTATGGCCTGCCTTATACATTCCTCATGTTCGCCTTGCATTATCGCCGTCTGAGAATGATAGGTATATGGCGCTCAGTTATCCCTTTTTTGCTCATCATCCCAGCACTGGTCTCCCTCTGGTTCACGCCAGAATATACGGAGGAATATCCGGTTCACTTCCGTATCATCATCTGGTGGGTGATCCCTTATATGATCGTAGGCACTGTGTTCGTATTAGGTCGGAAGGAATGGACGCGTGCCGCACGGCAGATGCACTGGATGACGAGCCTTGCGGTGTTACCTGCAGCACTGTTCGTCACCGTAATGAACTATGTTCTCCCGATCTTAGGGCATATCCAGATGTGGAAATATAATACGATCATTGTTGCTTTTGCATTCATTGTATTTCTGATTACTATATTTAATTACGGCTTTATGGGAATTCGTGTGCTTATTCAGAAACGGCAATTGGATTCCACCTTACGTGCGGTCACATCAGGTACAGCTATTCTCAATCATGGAATCAAGAACGATGTGGGTAAGATGACGCTATTCTGCGAGAAGATGAAGGAATATGCGATAAGAACGGAGCAGCAGGAGCTAGCGGAGGATATCGAAGTCATTCGTGCATCAGCCAACCATATTCAAGAGATGATTCGGCGTGTTCATCAGCAGACACAGGATTTGATGCTGCGAACAGAGGATATCGATCTTGCAGAGATTGTGGACCAAGTGCTGAAGAGCTTGGAACCAAGAATATATGATCAAGGGATTACGATAGGGAAAGATTATTCTCCAAGCATGCTTCTCAAAGGGGATCCTATACAATTAGGAGAAGCTATCACGAATGTGGTCGTGAATGCCATAGAGGCGATGCCGACAGGGGGTATATTAAAGCTCCAAATTCGACAGACGAATAAATACTTGGAGCTCGATATTATCGACAACGGCATGGGAATCAGCAATAAAGACCTTACTTCGGTGTTGGAACCCTTCTACACAACCAAAGCGGGTCGCAACAACAACTATGGACTCGGTTTAGCATATAGCTATCAAGTCACGAAGAAGCATGGTGGAACATTGGACATAATGAGCACGCTGGGAAAAGGAACGACAGTGACATTCCGGCTTCCCCGAATGAATTAGCAAAGCTTATGCTTCCGAAGTAGTTTTGTTAGAATGACTTAACTTCGTAAGTCCATAAGCTACACAAAACTTTTAGGAGTTAATGAGCATGGATCAAATTCGTTTGCTTATTGTTGAAGATGATAGAGATTGGCTCCGTGGATTAACAGCTTATCTGTCTATGCAACCGGACATTCAGGTAGTCGCTACTGCAGCCATAGGAGATGAAGCACTAGGTGCTCTTGCAGACAACGAGATTGATGTTGTTCTGATGGATATCATGCTGGCTAGCAGCATGGAAGGCATCTGGCTTACAGCACAGATGACGGCCTCTACCTCGGTTAGGGTCATCATGTTAACCTCGATGGAGGAGAAGGAGCTTATCTTTGAAGCCTTCCAAGCGGGCGCTGTGGATTATCACATTAAATCAGAATACACGACCATACCAGCAGCGATTCGTGCAGCCTACCTCAACCGTTCGCCGATTAATGAGGCCGTAGCGGAACGAATGCGTGAAGAGTTTCGTCGTCTCAAGCGGTTGGAGAAGGACGTTAAGATTAAGGAAATCAGACATTTAATTACCCCGACCGAGCTAGAAGTGCTGAAGCTAATTGACAAAGGGTATACCCAACCGGAGATTGCGAAGACATTCGTCGTATCTATTCACACAATTAAAATCCATGTCGGTCATATCCTGCGTAAGCTGGGAGTAGGTAGCAGTCGTGAGGCTGCAGAGAAGGTCAGAGAAGTAGGTATATTGGAAAATCAAGAAGACGTGTAACAAAGAAAAGGGATGACAACCATGCCGCTATGCTGCATCACGGACATAGCGTCGGCTTCCAATCAAACGCACTTGTATGTCACAATGGTTTGATTTCCAGGGTAGGTACTAGAGAAAGTTAGTACTATTCTTTGGCATGGGATTATATGAATATATATTTAGGACCTGGTCACATACGGAGTGATGATTACTGGTCTTAATTCATGTCTTGGAGGCGTTCTGAATGAATGACTTTGTACGCAAGCAATGGACTTCACTACTAGGCATCCTACTGATGTTAGCTGCTTTTATTTATTTGTTCAAGTATACGATAGACCTTGGGTGGATCACGGATGCGGTGATCATCGGGATTGGTTTAGTATTCGCGGCAGGCTTCTCCATATTGGGAATTACACTGGATAAGAATAAAGGACATAAGCTTATTGGGGAGATGTTCGCTGGACTGGGTATGGCACTGTTGTACACCACGTTCTCTTTTGCAGGTATCTATTATGAGCTTTGGGATTCAATGACCGTGTTCATCTCGATGCTAGCGGTAACTGCTGCCTTCGCGGCTTATGCTTATCAAGGAAATGCGCGATTATTGATGAACATTGGGTTATTGGGTGCTCTGGCTGCTCCTTTAGTGCTACGCCCCGAAACCGATCAGGTTTTCACCTTGTTCCTCTATATGTTCGTGATTAACGCGGCATTCTTCTACATTAGTGTACGGAAAAATTGGATTGAGCTACGCTTGATCGGCTTTATTGGAACATGGTTACTGTACATTGTGTATTACTTTCATTTCGAACCGACGATTGAAGGGCTATGGAGTATGCCTTTCCGTTACGCGGTTGCCGCGTTCGTCTTCTATGTAGTTGCGTTCATGCTCTCTTCCTGGAAGGAGCGGAGCTTTAACGGACTTAACTTATACTTAGGAATTGTCAACGCATTGCTGTTCGGGACATGGTCTGTGTCCATATTGGATGGCATTATCTCCACGGCTGCTCCATTAGCGGCTATGGGACTACTATTCATCATCATGGCATTCATCGTATATCAATTGACCGGAATCTTAACCATCGCAGTATGGACTAAGCTAGCGGGTGGTGTGTTCCTCTTCCTTATCGCCGCTGCACAGTTCGGTCAGGGATGGGAAAGCAAGCCGTTGATTAATGTATATATCTGGGCTGCAGTCATTATCGTGCTGTTCACAGTTGGACGATTCACGACACTAGAATTGTTCAAGCTCACCTCTTATGGCATTTGGTTAGCCGTCGTGGTGTATTGGTATATTGTGACATGGGAAACTCCGCGAGGAGAATGGTTTGGCGTATATATTCCTTTTCTTAATTGGGGCGCATTGGCGTGGATTGTACTTGCAGCAATTGGATTTTATTACTCAGCACGTGTGAGCTTTAATAGTATCAAAGAGAAAGGTGCAATATGGTTCAGCAACATTAGTGCTATAGTGAGCCATCTGATCGTAGGCGGTCTTCTAACGGTGCAGGTGGAGAATTTGTTCGAGGAATATTCGGTGCCGGATTTCTTTGATTATCAGATGACGTTATCCATCACTTGGGGTATATACGCCATGCTATTATTCCTATGGGGTGCTTATTCGAAACAGAAGGTATTCCGTATATTCGGCTCCATTGTCCTTCTGTTGGTCACTGCCAAAACTCTGTTCTTCGATCTTGCTGGAGAAGAGACCATTTATAAAGTTATCATTTTATTTGCACTTGGGGTCATCTCATTCTTGATTACTTGGATTAATAATAGGTGGAATCACAAAACAGAAGTGCTATAATCACTCTTCCCGTAGAGTCCATGAATATCGTTGCGTGTGCAAACGTTATTGACGTAAGTATTGAGGGGGTTATAATATACGGATATAGACACATTTATGGAGGAAAATCGGATGAGACTTAAACATATAGATTCTGTACAAGATGGAGACATTGTCGCTAAACCGATTCTTCTGGAGAATGGTAATGTGCTAGTTGGTGTAGGCCTTAAGTTAAACGGAAAATTTGTCGATAGATTACGTAGATTAGGTATTGATCGTGTTTATGTCGAGGATGCACATACCTTGGATATTATTCCAGAGGATGTTATTGAAGATGAAACACGGAAGGAAGCTATCACTGCTGTTCATAAGACAATGACCGAATTGGTAGATATCACGGTAACTAAAGGCAGATCCGTTAACCGGGATTTGGGCTCGACGTTCCGTAATGTATTTAGTTCAATTCTATCTGATTTAACCCGGAAGAAGAACATTATGATTAATCTGACGAACCTGCATACGACAGAGGGTTATCTATTCCATCATAGTGTGAACGTTGCTATATTAGCAGGCATTCTGGGGATGTCCAAAGGATATAACCGTCAGCAGATGGAGGAGCTTGGTGTTGGAGCCTTGTTATTCGATATTGGCATGACACAAATTCCTAACGAGATATGGAACAAGAGTGGGACACTGACAGCAGAAGAAAGAGCAATCATAAATACCCACACTGAGAAAGGCTTTGATCTGCTGCGAGGTCGTTTCGATATCTCCTTATTATCGGCACATTGTGCATTACAGCATCATGAGCGTTACGATGGGCAAGGTTACCCTCGAGAACTTAAAGCAAGTGATATTCACGAATACGCTCAGATTGTAGCTATTGCCGATGTGTTCGATGCCCTAACCTCATCTAGACCTTATCGTAGTCGCTTTAAACCAAACGATGCGATTGAGCTACTCTTTGCTTCAGGTAATAGCATGTTTGATTTGGAGAACGTCCGTTTATTCTGTCAGCATATTTGTATATATCCGGTTTCCACCACAGTCATGCTCAGCTCTGGACAGATCGGGGTTGTATCGGCTAACCATCCAGGCACGATTCAACGACCCGTCGTTCGAGTTCTGCGCGAATCTGATGGGAAAGAAGTTCAATCGCCTTACGAGTTAGATATGCGCAAAGAATTGAATGTTACTATCATCAGCTCTTTGTAGAACGAGAGAATGGCCATCGAAAGCCGAAGGATTTGCCTTCGGTTTTTTCTTTGCCCTCTTTGCCGAGGGTTAAGGAGGCATTAATTTCCCCGCCGAATAGAATGAGCACACTGCTTATATACAGCCAGACTAATAAGATAATAATCCCGCCAAGACTTCCGTATGTAGTCGTATAGCTGCTGAAGCGGTTGACATAATAGGAAAAAGATAATGAGATAACCACCCAGCCTACAGTTGTGAATAGCGCTCCAGGCAGCACATCATAGAAACGAATTCGTCGATTTGGTGCCGTATAATACAATAAAGCAAAGATCGTGCACATGATAACCAGTGTTAATATATATTTCATTGGCCCCCATAACAATTCGAACGAATCAGGGTTCTCTAATACACCAAAAGCATAACGTCCAATCATCTGCCCGAACACGAGCAATACGAATGAAAGGCAAATAACAATGGATAAACATAATGTGTATACAATGGATATTCCTTTTACTTTCCAGTAGGGACGACGCTCGGATACATCATAGGCTTTATTCAGTGTGCGGATAATCGCCATCATCCCATTGGATGCTATCCAGATCGCTGCAATCATCCCTATGGATAAGAGAGTCGAGCTCCGTTCTTGAATAATTTCCTTGAACAGGTCGCCGACCAAGGGTCCGACGGCTGTGGGCATTAGTGAAACGAGATCGGCTAGAATATCGTCCCGACTTAGCGGTGTGTATGCACTAAGCGTAATCAGGAAAATCACGAAGGGGAAGAAGGAGAGAATGAGGTAATAGGTTAATTGTGCACCGAGTGCGGGCACCTCATCATCCTGAATGCGACAAAATAGATCCTGCAGGAAGGTAATGAATCGTTTCAACAATGAGTACCCCCGATCTGAAGATAAAGCTGGAATGCGTCTTTGGTAATGTTTCCTATTATTGTAGCATATCCTAATTCGTATCATCGAAGTTTTAGGACAAAATCCGGATAGCTAAGCAATCTGAAAATCGGAAAAAATGTGTCTAAAATAAGCAAATATTTTTGACAATAAAGTGAATTATCAGTAAATTGATTGTTGGATTAAAAATTCCGGTGCCTTCATGCGCAGACTGGATGACGGTACAAGTAAAGATGATGGTAA
>JBBDTA010000026.1:6884-10211 GCA_040904605.1 Paenibacillaceae bacterium | reverse complement strand
GAACCACAATGGATGCTTGATTTTCGCTTGAAGTCACTGGAGCAATTTTTCAAGATGCCAATGCCTCGTTGGGGTGGCAACATGGATGATTTGGATTTCAATGAAATTCAATACTATGTTAAGCCATCAGAGAAGCAAGGGAAAACGTGGGAAGAGGTTCCTTCAGAAATTAAAGAAACCTTTGACAAGCTGGGCATTCCTCAAGCTGAACAGAAATTCCTAGCAGGAGTTTCAGCACAGTATGAGTCGGAAGTCGTTTACCACAGTATGCAGAAGGAGCTTTCCGATCAAGGTGTAATTTTCACGGATACGGATTCTGCCTTGAAGGAATATCCAGAAATCTTCCGGGAGTACTTCGGAACGATTATTCCTCCAACTGATAATAAATTTGCAGCGTTGAACAGCGCGGTTTGGTCCGGTGGCAGCTTTATCTATGTACCGAAAGGCGTCAAGTGTGAAGTGCCACTACAAGCATATTTCCGGATTAATTCTGAGAATATGGGTCAATTCGAGCGTACACTCATCATTGCTGATGAAGGAAGCTTCGTGCATTACGTTGAAGGCTGTACCGCGCCGATATATAGCACGAACTCGTTGCACAGTGCTGTTGTTGAGATCATCTGTCGGAAGAACTCACGTGCTCGTTATACGACGATTCAGAACTGGGCACCGAATATCTATAACCTGGTTACTAAACGTGCTGTTGCTGAAGAGAATGCGACTATGGAGTGGGTTGATGGCAATATCGGCTCGAAGCTGACAATGAAGTACCCAGCCGTTGTTCTCAAAGGCAGAGGAGCGAAGGGCATGGTATTATCCATCGCCGTCGCTGGTAAAGGCCAGCATCAAGACGCTGGAGCAAAGATGACACATCTTGCTCCAGACACAACATCGACCATTATCTCTAAATCCATCAGTAAGCATGGCGGAAAGGTCACCTACCGTGGCTTGACGTCATTCGGACGTAATTCACAGGGCTCTAAAGCTAATGTACAGTGTGATACATTGATTATGGATAAAGAGTCTACTTCAGACACCATTCCTTACAATGAAATTCTGAACGACAATATCACCTTAGAGCATGAAGCAACAGTATCCAAGGTTTCTGAGGATCAATTGTTCTACTTGATGAGCCGTGGATTATCGCAAGCAGAAGCGACACAGATGATCGTCATGGGCTTCATTGAACCGTTCACGAAGGAATTACCGATGGAATATGCGGTAGAGATGAACCGACTGATCAAGTTCGAGATGGAAGGTTCGATTGGATAGGTATCTATTCGAAAACGCTCATTACTTCATGCAAATATGACGAAGATCGTGGATACGCAACTCGGGGAATACAATCTTAAATTTTTTAATGTAATGGGAATAATGGTATGGAGCCAGACCTCCGAACACATATAAATCATCATTGAATCCGTATATTTTTGCGGATTCTTTTTTTCATTTCAGTTAACATATCTGATAAATATATCTTAATTGTGAATAATATCTTCAAAAATAAAAAAGGGGTTTGTTGAGAATCCAATAGACCGACATGGACAAGAATCTGTTTCGAAGAGGATAAATAAAATTAGTTCGGATTTGCACAACTAAATCGATGAGATTGACTTCATGCTACCCATTAGTTAGGATTAGCGCAATTAAACCAATGTATGAACGGACCTCCCACGCCTAACCCCTGTTTAGTTGCGCAAAATGAAACTAAATCGGACATCCCTATTAAATAGGAAGGATTTAGTTTCACGAATTAAAACTAAATCCAACGATTTGAGCGAGCAGATCATAAAAAAGGATCAGCTACCTTAATTGCAAGGGCACTAAGTACATAGGCCAGAATTACGAACATCGATAGTAATCCTAAGACCAGTCCCGTTTTTCCATACGTAGAATGACGAAAAGTCATAGCTCCGAACACAATAGCGATGATACCGACGAATATCCCAATAACTGCTGTTATAGCAAATAAATTTAAACTTACCGCGATAATACCACAGACAAAGGCGCTCTTTGCTAACCCACTATGGGGGCTTGAGGGAGCGTCTACAAATCCGTTTCCAGATGCAGTGAGATCTTGCAAACCTAGCTCATTAACTTTTACTTGCTCCATGCTTACTCTGCCTCCTTCTATACTCACACATTAGCCGACCATACTACTTAAGTTCCCCACATTGTATCATATCGATGTATATTTTGGCATGGTTCGTCTCAATATAATAGCTGTAAGCTATATTGATCTGAGGAAAGGAGAGTCAGCTATGAAGCGGTTATTTTACGCAATGTTCATTACCATGTTAGCAGTTCTCATCTTACTCTCAGGGTGTATGAATATGAGTGCTGATAAGGTAGGCCAAGGGAAGAGTAATCAAGGACAACAAGCTCAGGGTGAGGAGTCTGGAGCTTACCGCGTAAGGAATATGGATATAGATAATGGTAACAAGGTCATTCAAACAAATGAGCAAGCGGCGGTTATACCGATCTTAAACCATCAGGGTTTAGAATATATCTCCCTACGTAAATTAACCGAGGTCTTGGAATTTCAACTCGATTGGAATCCGGAGACACAAAGGCTGCGTGTAGGTGATAATGATGTCGCTTATGAGATCTCCACCAATTCCAAAGATGCCCTCGTTGAGGATGAAGTGGTTAACATGGCGAATCCTCCAGTAACAATTGAAGGGGTTACCTACATTCCAAGAGATGCGGTTGAAACCATATTCGGGGAGGCTATGAATTATACATGGACAACTCGTGAACTACGTATTCAACCGAATGAGGATATGTCCTTGGAGGAAGCGGAGAAATTGCCTGATTTTCAGGATGATCCGAATGATCCGAATAAGGAAAGCTTGGATACCTCTTTCTTATCAACAGAAGTAACCACTGGATTTGGAGACCTGGCATTAACTAACGTCAATTCAACGAAGCTAATCCAAACCGCCAAGAAGTATATAGGTGTCAAATATGTGTTCGGGGCTGGTCCATATCCAAGAACAAAAAGGTTCGATTGTTCTACATTTACACAATATGTATATGGCAAATATAATGTCAACTTACCCCGACTCTCCAGAACTCAGGCGAAGAAGGGGGTTTCAGTTAGTAGAACAAATCTGCGTAAGGGTGATCTCATGTTCTTCTACTTACCTGGCCGATATAAATCTAACAAAATCGTAGGTCATGTTGGTATATACATGGGCAACGGGAAGATGATTCATTCAAGCACCAAGCCGAAGAATGGTGTACAGATAACTAGCATAAATAAGGATTTTTGGAAAAAGACATATTTGAAATCGAGAAGAGTTGCAAGCTAATCAGGCACGGTGC
>JBBDTA010000026.1:0-6784 GCA_040904605.1 Paenibacillaceae bacterium | reverse complement strand
GCTTGCTGAATAACACATCTCTCGGTGCGGTGCGGATACTGCAATAACTACACTAATCTCACCGACCTGTACCGATCCGATGCGGTGAGTTATGGCTACACGTGCACCGGTCCACTGCTGTTGAATTTCATCATCAATCTGTTGAAGTGTCTTGATGGCCATCGGAACATAACACTCGTATTCCAGCTTTACCGTTCTCAGTCCGGATGTAAATTCTCTCGTCGTTCCTACAAAGGAGATCGAAGCTCCATGGTCGCTATGCATGACTTTCAGAAGAACAGCTTCTGGAACAATAGGCTCTGTGGTGATCACGAATTTAGAGGATACTGCTTCATCTGTACTATCTATACCCTCTGTATCTTGCCCTCCTGAAACCGGTGGAATTAAAGCCAACTCATCAGTCTCCCCTAGGAATTCTTCAGGACCAGCATAAGATTGATTCTTAGCCATAAAGCATGGACGTATGTATGAGGCATGCTCTTGAAATTGGGCTATCAGATGCTCCTTTAAGGCGTGTACGGTAATCTGCTTTGTAGATATCTCTACTTCTAATATATTAGTTCCGAAACGCTCGGCCAAACCAGCGAATAGCATAACTCTTAAAATCATTCTAAAGTCTCCTATCATCTAATATCAGTTAGTGGTGAAGCAGAATTACAGGGCAATTAAGTCTGCACTATAATAAAATATACTGTATAATCAGGGATAAATAAATAAAAAGTATTGGAATGCAAACAAATAATGCAGTCGAGGCAGGTGAGCTTATGACTAACTTAGTGGACCCATTTGGCAGAAAACATGATTATTTGAGAATTTCTGTGACGGATCAATGTAATTTGCGCTGTTTATATTGCATGCCGGAGGAAGGCATGCAGTTTATGGATAATGAAAAGCTCTTGCGATTCAATGAGATCATCGAGGTTGTTCGCGCAGGTGCTGAGATGGGTATACGTAAGCTTAGAATTACAGGTGGCGAGCCCCTTGTTCGACGCAATCTAGAGCAGCTGATTGCTGATCTTGCTCACATACCTGGAATAGATGATATTTCGATGACAACCAATGGTATATTCCTCGCGAAGAAGGCTGCAGAGCTTAAAGCAGCTGGATTGAATCGAGTGAATATAAGCTTAGATACCCTAGATCCATCCCGATTCAGGATGATTGCTCGAAGTGGTGAACTCAGTAAGGTATTAGAGGGAATAGAAGCTGCTGCAAAGGTTGGCTTCGAGCCTATCAAATTAAACATGGTGTTATTGAAGGATATTAACGATGATGAAATTGGCGCTTTTCTACGTATGTCTGTAGATCATCCACTTCATATCCGGTTTATTGAGTACATGCCTATCGGTCACGCGGACGATAATTGGAAGCGGCACTACCAGCCGCTAGATCGTGTGTTGGAGGTTGCTAATGAGCTAGGACTTCATGTTAAGCCTATAGGTGACATTCTTGGTAATGGACCATCGGAGAACTTCCAAATTCAAGATGGGGCTGGCACCTTTGGATTGATTCACCCAGTTAGTAATCACTTCTGCGAACAATGTAATCGGCTTCGTCTAACATCGGATGGTCATCTGAAGCCTTGTCTATACTGGGTGGATGAGCTAGATGTCAGACCACATCTTGGTAGTCAAGAAGCTATGCAGAGATTATTCGAGAAAGCAATGGTAATCAAGCCTCAAAATCATGAAATGGCTGCAAAGCTTGATAATGAATTGCAAAGTCATATTCCAACCGAACGAAGAATGTCACAGATTGGAGGCTGATGGTGGTGCGAATTCATATTATTGATGCCCATATCGCTCAACTTCATGTAACCCCATTAGAATGGGCGAATGAAAACGAATATCCAACCGCCGGGCTGGCGGGGATAGCCCAGTAATCATATTAGCGTTAGCTGATACGTCCTGGGAAGCCCCCACTTCGTAAAGTGGGGGGAGCATGTCACTTTGAATGAACGTGTTGCTGGTATTCCTGGGGAAGCATTCGATTTAAAGGAATGGTATCAGGGATGGCGAAGTAAGAATAGTATATCAGAACTTGCTCAGCCCACACATCTACGAGTAACAGCTGTTGACGAATTTACTGCACTTATTCCATGGGGACAGCTGGAGCAGGTTGCCTTTCAATACGCTATACAAGGTGAGCAATGAAGATATGATCACGACCCACATTCCAAACATTTGACATGCGAATTGTGGGTTCGTGACCAAAAGGGGAATGACGATTGTTGAATCAATCGAAGCGGTTAATAATTCTTCATTCGAACGACCTACACAGCTGCTTCGACAACATGCCGAAGATTGCTACAGCCATAGATGAGTATCGGTCCCAATATGCAGCCGAGGATCTGCTTCTCATTGATTGTGGAGATCATCTGGATAGAATGAGTATGGAGACCGAAGGCTCAGCTGGATTGGCGAATGTCGATGTGATGAACGCCACGGGTTATGAGGTATTCGTACCTGGTAATAACGAAGGACTAACCTTTCCTAAGCATGTATTCGAAGAAGCATTCCGTGACCGAGCACAGTTTGAAGTATTAGCTTGTAATATGTTCGAGCTAGAAAGTGGTCGAGTACCTGCATGGATGTCGCCTTGGCGAATCATGGATAAAGGTGGATTAAAGGTTGGGATCATTGGGCTTACTGCCAGCTATAATGATTTCTATAACCCACTTGGGTGGGATATTCAGGATCCGTTCGAATTAGCCAGGATTACTGTTGATTTATTACGTCCACAGGTAAATTTCCTTATCCTTGTCTCGCATTTAGGACTAGGCATTGACCAACGTATGGCAGCGGAGATTCCTGGCATTGATTGTATTCTGGGAGGGCACACCCATCATTTATTAGAGCAAGCTATTATGGTTGGTCATACCTTAATTGGTGCTGCAGGCAAATTGGGCAACCATCTGGGTGTTGTAGAACTGGAATATGATATGCTTCATCACCAGAGATCCAGGCTTGCTGGATACACTAAGGATGTGACAAGTCTATCGAACTCCTTACGAATCTCATCTATTATCGAGAACTATCGTGAATCAAGCCAAGCTGTATTGAATAAGCAAGTAGCACATTTATATGAGCCATTGAGTAATAATTGGCAAGAAGAATCAGAATTGGGCAATTTACTCGCTGATGGCATCCGAAATTGGACGAATTCTGAGGTGGGGTTAGTGAATGCCGGTCAGCTCCTTGATAGTTTATCTGCAGGGGGAATAACAGATTATCATTTATTAATGATATGTCCATCACCCATAAATCCATGTAGTCTTTTCCTAACTGGTGCACAGATTGTTCAAGCATTAGAGGAGGCATTGCTGCTGGAGTTTATAGATAAGCCTATCCGAGGCTTCGGATTTCGTGGTAAGGTATTAGGGACACTCTGTTTGAGTGGTTTAGATGTTCAATACGATGCATCATCCCCTCCTTACCAGAAGATTGTCAATGTTAGAATTAACAATGAGAATATCACTATAGACCGTTGCTACAAAGTAGGAACGATTGATATGTTCACATTCGGTGCCGGATACACATCACTCGGTAAAGGTCTGGATAAACACTATTACTTGCCCGAATTTATTCGAGATGTACTGAGGCGGCAGCTCGTGGATCATGAAGCTATTGCCTTAAGTCGATGTTCCAGATGGAAAGCTGTGGTTAGCTGATAGCTTTATTTATGACTTTCGCTGGATAGGATGGATAACGTCCTATTCTTCGAATTTGTGAAGATCAGAATGGTCAAGCTAATACAAGTACCTTATGAGATTGATCTATCGCAGAAGCTATCAGCAATGATTGTCGAAATAAATTATGATTCTGGATCTAAATCGGGTACAATAAGAAAATGAAATCTGTTAATAGTCAGGTGGACTACAGCATGATAGACAAACACATGGTCCCAGCAATCGCTCGACCCATTAATGCGTTATTTGACCCTTGGGATCCATTGGTATCATTAAGACAACACGGACGTCATGTTCTGACGAGTGTTGAATTTACAGTATCCAATCTATGCAATATGCGATGTGAACATTGTGCGGTAGGGGATACATTAACGATGTCGGAGCCAGAGAAAATTCCACTGGATACGCTATTGAGGAAGCTTGATCAAGTCGAGCACCTCCAGACCATTAGTATTACGGGGGGAGAACCTACCTATTCTGTTTCTACAGTACAGGAATATATCATCCCCCTGCTACAATATGCACAATCACGTGGCATTCATTCGCAACTGAACTCGAATCTGACATTGAATAGATCGCGTTATGAAGAGATTGCTCCTTATTTGGACGTGATGCATATCTCTTTCAATTATCTGAATGTGAATGATTTTACCGATATTGGCTTTGCCCGTGCGAATAAATCAATCAGCCATGAAACCACCTCACGTATCTATGAACAGATGATCCAGAATGCTCAATATTTGAGCAGTAATGGTTTGTATATCTCCGCAGAGTCGATGATTAATTATCGAACCCATGATAAGCTGCCGCAAATTCATCAGCTAATCGCCCAGATGGGCTGCAAGCGCCATGAAGTACATCCGATGTATCCTAGCTCATTCGCCTCACAGCTTCCAGTTCTTTCTTTAGAACGAATTCGCGAGTCCATTCACAGTTTGCTTGATCATCGTGACCCCCAAATTTGGATGTTATTCGGAACACTGCCTATGTATCGATGCAATGATAATCCGGAGGATCAACGATTATTGAAACGACTGGAAACAGCCCCCAATGTAACTGTTCGCAATGATCCGGATGGGCGTAATCGACTTAATGTGAATGTGTTTACAGGCGATGTGTTGGTTACCGATTTTGCTGCTATACCTCCGCTGGGGAGCATACATTGCGATAGCTTAGACCATGTATTCGATCGTTGGATGGAGCATCCCTTGTCCAAACGAGTAACCTGTTATTGTCCTGTGGCCTCTTGCTGTGGACCTAACCTACTGGTCGCAGATACATATTATAAAGATATTGACTTTATGCAACGAAAAGCTATTTATTGAATCGAAGGTCTTGAGGTGTAGGAATGTCATTGAAATCGATTTTTGCTATGGTAGTTGGTCTATTGTTCTTATATGGATTATTTACGGTTGGATTTCCATTCCTGTTGGCTCTCATTATCGCTATCTTCCTAGAGCCTCTAGTTCAACTATTCATGAAGATTCTGCGCTTGACTCGAGTTGGGGCTGCAACCCTAGTCTGTTCCTTGTTTACTCTAGTTATGCTAGGGCTCATGTACCTGATTGGATTGAAGGTGATATCGGAATTTCTCGCTTTTCTAAAGAAATTACCGAATTACCTGACCGATGCCAATGTGTTGATCCAAGAGACATTCGTTGACTTGCAGAAGCAATATGATCAGCTTCCTGACGATGTAGTTAGCCAAATTCAGAGTGGGACAGATACTGGGATTAGTGCTTTAATTGATTCACTGAATAGTCTCTTAGGTAACATCTCAGGGTCTTTCTTCGCGCTTGCAAAGGCAATTCCTAACCTCTTTATTTTCTTCATTGTATTCATTGTTGCTCTCTACCTGACTAGCTATAGCCTAACCACCTTAAAAGGTGCCTTCTTATCTCTATTCGAAGAGAAGTCTCGTGACAAGATTGCTGAGGTGCTGCTCAATCTCCGTAATGCGATATTCGGATTTTTCCGAGCACAAGCGATCATCAGCTTTCTTACTTATATCGTCGCATTGATTGGGCTATTCATTCTAGATGTGAACTTCGCTCTGGCTATCGCTCTCTTGATCATTATCGTAGATATTCTCCCTATATTAGGAACGGGGTCCGTGCTTGTTCCCTGGGCGATTTACATGATTCTCACTGGTCATTCCTTCCAAGGAATTGGGTTAATTGTGTTATTCTTGGTCATCACTGTATTCCGTCGCATGATTGAACCGAAGATCTTAGGCGATTCCATAGGGATCGGTGCACTATCTACATTAATCAGTCTATATGTCGGCTTTAAGCTCGTGGGGCTAGTGGGCTTGTTCCTAGGGCCGATCGTCGTTATTCTCTACGTAGCGATGCGTAAGGTTGGATTGTTGAATGTGAAGATCAAGCTCGAGTAGCATATAGTCGCTACACGATTACTTTCACTCTTTCTTCGTACGAGATCGTTTGACCTCTTCTTGAAATCCTTCTTCTAACGCATAGTTTTCAATACTCCAGATTCCCTTACCGGATTTCTGGTTTTTTTGCTGTATGTCCCTATACGCAGAGGCTTCCGATCCGAACGGCTGCACCTTTGTTGGGATGTACGGTTTCCGGGTACGATCAGCAGTAGTCGGATTGTTTCTTCTGTGGATGGTTCATCCTTAAGAGTGGCCTTCATTGTGTCACCATCATATCGATATAAATGGATATGTACCATAAACCACAAAATAATCCAAAAGTTACGAAAAATAAAGAGTGGATTTACACTCTAAATTTATGTAGTCCATTTATAATTTTTCTTATTCCACCGATAAAAGTTATAGTGGTTTTTTATTGTAACAGTTAGCGACCCACATAAATCAAAAGTTTGTTTCGTATATACAGAGGGAAGTGAGATCGTGAACAAGTCTCTAGAAGATACCATAATAAAAGCGCAAACTGGAGATAAAGAGAGTCGTCAATGGATTATTCAACAGTATCGTCCTTTTATCATACGTGTAGCATCTCATATATGCAAACAGCATATAGAGTGGAGTGATGATGAGGCAAGTATAAGTCTCATTGCATTTAATGAGGCCATTGACCGTTTTAGAGAAAACAGCGAGAAAACATTTGA
>JBBDTA010000025.1:0-10262 GCA_040904605.1 Paenibacillaceae bacterium | reverse complement strand
CACTTGTTGCACCTGCTAAGACTTATCAAATCACAATGGAGAACTATGCATTCTCCTCGCCAACGCTTACAATAGAAGTGGGCTCGTCCGTTACCTTCATGAATATGGATACGGCGGCTCATAATGCGGTGGCGGTGGATGGTACCTTCGCGATACCCTTGCTTAACAATGGTGAATCAGCCACAGTAACATTCAACAAAGTAGGGGTATATGATTATTATTGTGAGCCTCACAAATCACATATGACTGCACAGATTATCGTAGAATAACGGAGGTTAACACCATGAAGAAGGGAATGCTTGGGTTAACTTTGATATTCCTACTAGTAATCGTTGCTTGTTCTTCAAATAATACGTCTGAAAACAATCAGGCAATTGAGAGTGCGGTCGAGGAAGCACCGATTGTAGAGCAGGATGAACATATGGGAGAACACGTGGCTGAGCCTGTAGAAGGGGCTAAGCCTGCTGTCAAACCTGAGGCTGAAGCTGAAGTTGAAGCGGTTGAGCCTGAAGTCGCTCCTGAACCAGCGCCTGTAGTAGCAATGGCAAAGACTCACAAGGTAGAGATCGTGAATTTCGCATTCTCACCTGCATCGTTGGAGATTAGTGTTGGAGATATCGTAGAATTCACTAATTTGGACGCTGTGAAGCATTCCGCTGTAGAAGACAATGGTATGTTCGATACAGGCTTGTTGGCTAAGGGTGAGTCTAAGCTGATTACATTCAGTGAAGCAGGGGAATTCGCTTATTATTGTGGTCCCCACCCAGACATGAGAGCTAGTATTATTGTAGAATAAAATCATTAAACGAATAAAGAAAGTATAAGTTTTTACTTAACTTTCTTTAAGTCGTCAACGGTAAACGCGCTCGTCCTTAAGCATATGCTTACGAAGAGAGTTTTCTTACGAAAACTTTCGGGACGGCAAGGCCGTTTATCCTTGGCAAGAAGGCTTACTTTCAAGGAGAACTCATCTATGCAGAACCGATCTGATGTGGAGCTGATGCGACTCGTCCAGCAGCGACAACGTGAAGCACTAGAGGTGCTATATGACCGATATGTGAGACTGGTCTATTCATTTGCGTTGCGCTCTGTGAGTAATGAAGCTTCTGCCAGAGAGGTCGTTCAGCTCGTTTTTACTAGACTATGGACAACAGGAGCCAGCTACGATTCGCATAAAGGGAAATTCGCAAGCTGGCTACACACCATTACTCGTAATATAACAGTAGACCTTATTCGCCATGAACGACGTCAAATCGATTCTATTCATCTAAGCGAAGAGCATTGGGATCAGCTACCTGATACTAGGAATGATACGCCAGAGGATGCCTTGTTGCACAAATCAGAGAGTGAGCGGATTCGGTCAGCTTTTCGATATTTGTCTGATTCCCAACGACATTTGGTAGAGCTATTATACTGGCAAGGATACACATTATCAGAGATTGCTGAGTCATCTGAGCAGCCTATTGGTACGATAAAGAGTAGATTATATCAGACATTACGAGTATTACGTCAACACCTGTTGATAGCGAAGGAGGAATGACCGGATGCACCCTAACAACGAACAGCGTTTATGTGATCATCTCACTGAATATATAACGGACCAGTTGAATGAGATGGATCGGCTTCGTTATCAGCGTCATCTGGAATCCTGCGCTTCGTGTAGACAGGAAGTGTTTGAACTTCAGGAGGTGTGGGAGTCTATGCCATACATCACAGACATGGTTGATCCGCCTCTAGATTTAAAGGAGCAGGTTATGAATGAGATATTCTCAGAACCACAGCGAGAATTCAAACCTTTCTCCATAGATAATAGCGCTCGTCGTTCCTTCTGGTTCTATTCAATCTCTACAGCTGTTATCCTATCGATTATTATCGGTACGATATGGAATTATCAGCTCACGGAGGAGCGCCAGCAAATCGTGCAATCACAGATGGGACAGATCGATCAACCGTCAACAATTGAGAAGCTGTTTCCCTTGTCTACTCAGACGGATATTACTTCGACCAATGCCTACGGTGTTGCCTGTATTGTGAACCAAGGTGATCATTCCGAGCTAGTTGTATATGTGTACAACGCCAAGAATAATCAAGGAGCTGAAGCCTATCAGGTTTGGTTGCTGCATAACTCAAAGCGCACGAATGCAGGAACCTTTCAGGTTGGGGATGATGGAGTTGGTGTTCTAACCTATCGAATGAACCAGGAAGCCAACTTCGATACCATTGGGATAACGCTTGAACCAGATTCCAAAGGGACTACACCGAGAGGTCAGAAAATTTTCGGTAATTCCGAACAGATCACTTGGAATTGACCTTAGCCATTCACAAAGCAAGATCCGAAACCCTCTTATCTGAGGTCTAGATTAGCTTTGAGGACAGCTTCATATTGTGAAGCTACGTAAGTAATCGCTTTTGGTTCAGTAATGACTTGTGCATACATCTTATCTGGATCAGGATTATGAGTTGAGTACACAATAGAAGCGGTTCCGTTTTCATTAAATTCAACACGATCAATGGTAATGCTATAGCCTGGATTTGGCTTCTTGCCCCAGGTTACGGTCACTTTATTTACGTCATCATTGACCTTCTCAACAGCAATCTGCACATCCTTGTCAACAATTGGTTCAAGTGGCGGAATTGGCTCTGCTTTACTTAAGAAATCCAAGGCATTGTAAATCATAACTGCAGCTTCTCCACGAGTGATTGCCACATTCGGTCTGAAATTATTGTCAGCATCCAATTGTGCGACTTTACTAATCAGTAGCTTTTGAATGGCATTCATATATTCAGGAGTAACCAAATCTTCATCGTTAATGAGCATATAGATTTGAATAAAAGCAAACTCACCCTTGGTCATCATACCTTTGAATAGATAATGAGCGAATACTTCTCTAGTCATGACTTGGTTAGGCTGAACATCAGCGGGGGGCTCAAGATGGAACTGGGCCATAAGGAAAGCATTGGCATACCATGCATCATCAGATACATAGGAGAAGTAATCACTAGCAAGAGGCATCTTAATGAAACGAATATGATCAATATTCAGGTTCAATGCTTTTACAATGAGCTGGAAACCCTCGGCATAAGTCATTTGCGCATCTGGATTAAACTTGGAATTAAATCCATTGATGATTCCTCGATCCTTAAGAGATTCAATTTTAGCTTTGTCAGGGTTATTGTTGATATCTTGAAAGGCAAATACCGAGCTGCTTAATATCACACATAGAACGATGAGTAGGGAAATGGCTATACCCCATCTTTGCTTCATTATTGCACCACCTCTATTTTATTAGTATGTTGATTGTTTCTCCGGATTACTCAATTAGACGGCGCATAGCGAATGAATGTTGCAATAACTAGTTGACGATAGTATACGTTCTTCGGGTTATCCATTATAATAATGGAAAAGGCAGATTTCACAGGATAGGAGACATTATATTGAAGCAATATCACGAGCTTTGCCGACATATTCTAGATCATGGAGCATACAAGGGTGACCGAACGGGAACGAGCACCATTAGTGAATTCGGTTATCAGATGCGGTTCGACTTACAGCAAGGATTCCCTATGATAACGACCAAAAAACTACATATTAAATCAATCGTTTATGAATTATTATGGTTTCTAATGGGAGATACCAACGTTCGTTATTTGCAGGAACATGGTGTACGTATCTGGAACGAGTGGGCAGATGAGGATGGAAATCTAGGACCCGTGTATGGTCATCAATGGCGTTCCTGGCCTACCCCGAACGGTGAATCCATTGATCAGATTAGCGAGCTTATATCCGAAATAAAGAGAAATCCCAATTCACGTCGTCTTATTGTCAGTGCGTGGAATGTAGCTGACATCCCCAAGATGGCTCTAGCGCCTTGTCATTGCTTGTTCCAGTTCTATGTTTCTGATGGGAAGCTGTCTTGTCAGCTCTATCAACGAAGCGCAGATGTATTCCTCGGTGTTCCCTTTAATATTGCTTCCTATGCGTTATTGACGATGATGATAGCTCAAGTATGTGATTTGATGCCTGGAGATTTCGTGCATACATTCGGCGACGCTCATATTTATAAGAACCATCTGGAGCAGGTTAATCTTCAGCTGACTCGTGATATAAGACCTTTGCCAACAATTCGACTCAATCCAGAAGTGAGGTCGATATTTGATTTCACCTTCGAGGATTTCGAACTGTTGAACTATGATCCACACCCCCATATCAAAGGGGAAGTTAGCGTATGACACAATCGGTAGATCTTCAGAAGCCTAGTAAAGGTCTCTCACTGATCTGGGCGATGGGTCATAATCAGGTCATAGGAATCAATAACAAGCTTCCTTGGCGTCTACCAGCGGAGCTAGCTTACTTCAAGAAGGTAACCATGGGTCATCCTATTATTATGGGTCGTCGAACATTCGAATCCATAGGTAGACCACTGCCAGGAAGAACCAACATCGTATTAACTCGTGATCATACATTTACCGCTGAAGGTACAGTTGTCTTACATTCCGTGGAACAAGTTCTTGAGCAATATAATGATGCTGGAGCTTTTGTTATTGGAGGAACCCAAATTTATCGCCAATTTTTCCCTGTCGCGGAGCGTCTCTATATCACCATGATTGATCATGAATTTGAAGGTGATGAATATTTTCCAGAGATAGATTGGTCTAAGTGGTGTCTGGTCAATGAGGAGTCTGGCGTACAGGATGAGAAAAATCCGTATTCCTACAGCTTTAAGGTGTTCGATAGAGTCTAAGGGGTGAAACCTAGAGGATGGGCAATCGTTGGAATGCAATTATCAAAGCTGTACTAGTCCAGATAGTACTCTTGAGTGTTATTGCTTGCTCCAATAACCAGGCAATCGTGCAGCGCCAGGATACGGATCCTTCCGCGGATGACACCCAGCAGACTGATATGATAAATCCCATTACGACAAAGGTAAGCTTAATGCTCGATCGTTATCCGAATGCAATGCATGCTTTTATCTATACGGCTATTGCCAATGGTTACTTCCGGGAGAAGGGAATCGAGCTCGATATTAAGCAGCCTGGGGAACCCAATGAAGGGTTAACTCTTGTTGGATTAGATGTCATAGATTTGACTCTAGCCTCTCAACCCCATGTGTTAATGGCGAGGGCAGATGAAATACCTGTTGTCTCCATTGCGGCGGTTGTTCGCCATCCGTTGAATTATTTAATGATTCCTAAATCTAGCGCCGTCCAGTCACCTAAGAATCTTGCACATCGTAAGGTAGGGTACCCCGGAGATGGTGTGAGTCTGGCCATTCTGAAGACTATGATGCTATCTGACGAGAGTGATCCTGATCAAGTGGTCATGGTTAATGTGAAGAGGAATTTTGTACAAGCCATCGCTTCACATCAGGTTGATGCAATTCTGGGTGGGAACATTAATGAAGATCGAATCTTACTCGCCAATCGCATGCAGCCTGTTCGCACAATAGAACCTAATCTGTACGGTGTTCCTGAATATTATGAACTGGTGCTTGTTGCTAATGAAGGCATGGTTGAAGCTAAGTCTGAGCTCCTTCAGACGATCTGGGAAATCTTAGCCAGAGGTCAGCAGGATGTGATAGACAATCCCCAACAGGCGATAACACATGTGATGAATAAACAGAATAAGAATTTTCCACTAACGATGAAGGTCGAATCAGAGAGCTTGAGCATGCTGCTGCCATTCATGTCGAACGAAGCTGATGCATTCGGACTGCAATCCAAGTCGGTATGGTCTGAGGTAGGGAATTGGTTAGACGAGACGGGCCTGATGAGGAGATCCGTCGATAGTGACGACGCGTACGTGGATTTGGCTAATTGATCCAAAACCTTTAGGAGTGGGTACTATGGAGACGGTAATAATCATTGGCGCCGGGCCGTGTGGTTTGTCGGCTGCGGCGGCTCTTCAAGATAAAGGCATTGAGCCATTAGTGATAGAGAAAGGCTGTCTGGTGCAATCGATTTATGAATATCCGACCAATTTGCGATTTCATAGTACACCCGATTTGTTGGAAATCGGAGATATACCGTTCATTACACCGAATGAAAGGCCTACTCGCATGGAGGGCTTAGAGTATTATGCGACAGTCGTTCGGCGCAAAAGCATTCGAGTGCGCACATATGAGGAAGTAGCCAGTGTCCGCCGAAACGAGGATGGCACCTTTACGGTGTTGACGAAGGATCGGTACGATAACCAATCTCGATTTGAAGCGGCCAATGTGATTATCGCGACGGGTTATTTTGACTGGCCTAATCAATTAGGTGTTCCGGGTGAACAATTGCCTAAGGTCGCGCATAGCTTCCGGGAAGCACATCCGTATGTAAGCCGTAAGGTGGCGATCGTCGGCGCGCGTAATTCAGGAGTCGACGCTGCGCTTGAATTGATGAGGGTCGGGGCAGAAGTCTCCGTTATATATCGCGGGGAAGAGTTGGCCGATGTTGTTAAGTCTTGGGTGAAACCGGTTTTTGAAAGCGCGGTGAACAAAGGCAAGATCAAGATGTATTGGAAATCGACAGTCGAGGAAATCAAACCTTATTCGATTGTAGTGAATATAGAAGGCAGCAAGCAGGAGTTAGACAATGATGATGTCCTTGTGCTGACTGGATTTCGTCCGGACCGGTCCTTTCTAGCGGAAATCGGTGTGCAGACAGAGGAAGAGACTGGAGCCCCGAGGTTTGATGAAGAAACGATGGAGACTAATGTGCCTGGCGTATTCATTGCCGGGGTTGTCGCCGCTGTTTCTCGTGCGAACGAAATTTTTATTGAGAACGGAAGATTTCACGGAGTGAAGATCGCTGAGGTTATCGCGAAACGGGTGTCTGAGTAGATAATTGAGGTGATAGAAAGACAGGACGGGGAGTGAAGAATAAAGGGAAGGTCACTTCTTCCCTTTATCATCCTCTGCATATTCTTCAATCGTATTATTTAACCCTCCAGGTGCAATGGAGTCATCTAGTCGCACATTAACATAATTAGCAGCTTTCGCTACATCTTTAAAGAACTCTTCTTCTTCATCGTTATGTTTCGTTTCGTCCGTCAAGTTCGAACACCTCCATAAAATTAATTATTTCATAAACCATCGAACAATTTTAATCATCAGGCGTCCGATCCAAGTAAAGCCGAGTCACTTCCGTATACTCACCGCGTTCCTTCTTTTTTTTGGTTGTTTTTTCTTCCAATGGATCGCTGGTGTTCATTCCAGGAGCGATCGTGGGTTCATGATCTTTATCTTTGTCCATCTAAGGTCACACTCCTATGATGAAATTATTTGCTTCAGTGTTACTTTTTATGCAATTAATAGCACATACAAGAGAGATGCTTGTACATTGTCCAGCGCCATGACGAATAATTAAATAATTTGGAGTAAAAATTATAACTGATACATAAAGCATGGAGGTGATTGAAAATGAACAAACAACGTGCAATAGAGATTTCCAATTCACCTGTTTTGGCTAATGTAACTTATGATGGAGTTCCGATCTATATCCAACATGTGGACGAAATGAATGAAACAGCTAGAATCTATCCATTAAATCAACCAGAGAATGAACAAGAGATTTCTTTAAACAGCTTAAAAGAAGATTAAGTTCTAAACAGGCTACCATATGGCAGCCTGTTTTTTGTACTTCAACTTTTTACTTCATTAACATGATCTGGTTTTATTCTGATTCGAGGTGTTGAATGTTATGTCCTTTATTTGTAGTGTTTGCAATGGAATGGAGTCTTTGGCAAAAAACTGCCCTGAATGTAACCATCCTGCCCAAGATCAAGGGAAACTTAGTGATTATTACGGTCCCTATTCTCCTTATCGACCCATTGATGAGTTGAAAGCAACAAATGGTTATGAGGATTTGATCCAACACAGCTGTATACATTTGGCCTTTTGTCCAAATTGCATCTACTTATTTCCCGTTTCCATTCAAGAGCAAATGTAAAAGGATGTAAGGGACTATCGGCAACCCCTAGCCTTCTTGTTGTCCACAATATTCCATGTGATTTGGGATCATTGTCCCAACCAACCTAATTATGGTTTATCTCTTTCTCTTGCATACCTTTGGGCTTAACTTTGATGTGCAGCCACAAATAGAGCCTGGTTTTCCCTCGTAAACATAAGGAAGTGCTTGCTTATATGGCGGGGAGAGCAGCTTAACGGGATTTTTCTTCGAGAAGGGAACGTCAATCGGCTGAAAGTCTGAATTTTGTTCATTTCTTAAAGCATTCACTACGAGGTCGCCGATTTGCCTTCCAAGTCTCAAGCCCTGTTCGTTATCGATCGGAAAATGGACGCCTGCCAGCAGGCGCGAATGTGCGTTTTCTTCTGCGAGTTTTCTCAACCTGTCGGCTTTAGCGGGAAAAAAGTAACGCAAGACGGTTTCGGCACAGCCGGAAATAGCGGCATGACCCGACGGATAAGCAGGAAATCGCGGGGTACATAGGATTGTCGCTAGGTTATGATCCAATTGATTGGGGCGGGCGACATTGTATAGGTACTTAAAGTGCCACGCAATGCAAAAAGTATCCGATATTCCCGCGTGAACAGCAGCCAAAATTCTCGCAGCCCGTGTTGGGGTAACATCATAGGCGTCGATCAAACGATCTATTATTGGTGTCCATTGCTTGGTGGCGACGCCCGTACCCCAGTAATTAGCTGTCACAATTTGCTTTCTCGTTATGTTTCTCAGCACCCGCTGTACAATCTTTAGCTGCATATTGAAATCAATCGAAGCTGGGTCTAAGAGATTCCAATCAATGAAATAGCCATTTAAATTTCTAAACGTTCCGTTTCCACTATTATGAAAATAATAGGTCGACCATGATCCGGCCTGCGGATCAACCGGGTTGGTCGGAGGCTTCGTTTCCCCTGCATAGGGGAGCGTCGACCATTCTGAATAATTGTTCATTTGTCCTTCACCACTTGTAAATAAGATAATGGCAGTATATGCCGGACAAATGACCTATGGTTCGTGCAGATAGAAAAAAACAAACGCGGAACGAATTGTCGGGCACATAAAAGGGTGCCATCAATGTGTGGAAAGGGTATAATAAATTGGCAGAAGAAAACACTAAAAGAGGCTGCTTTGTGGTACAAAAAGATAAAAGAGAAACGGAGATACAATGACAAAGAGAGAAGCAATAATAGAAACAGGATGGAACTTAGACAACAGTTATGCTCGTCTGCCGAAATTATTTTTTACCAGTCTCAACCCAACCCCTGTACGCTCACCGAAGTTGATCGTTCTCAATTATCCGCTGGCAACATCCCTGGGGCTGAACGTCCAGGATCTGCAAAGCAAAGATGGCGTAACGGTGCTTGCTGGCAATCAGATTCCCGAAGGCGTTTTGCCGCTTGCTCAAGCTTATGCGGGGCATCAATTCGGGCATTTTACGATGTTAGGTGATGGCCGGGCTCTGCTCATTGGCGAACAGATCACACCTTTAGGTGAACGGTTTGATATTCAGCTTAAGGGTTCAGGTGAAACTCCATACTCCCGCCGAGGCGATGGTCGAGCGGCACTTGGACCGATGCTGCGCGAATACATCATCAGCGAAGCCATGCATGCGCTTGGTATTGCTACCACCCGTAGTTTAGCAGTGGTTACAACCGGTGAGTCAGTAATCCGCGAAACCGACCTGCCTGGTGCAATTCTGACCCGCGTGGCTGCCAGTCATCTGCGCGTCGGCACCTTTCAATACGCTTCAAAATGGGGCACTGTTGAGGATCTCCGGGCCCTGGCTGATTACACATTGCAAAGACATTTTCCAGAAGTTGACGCTGATGAGAACCGCTATATTCTCCTACTTCAGGAAGTGATCAAGCGTCAGGCCGTGCTGATTGCCAAATGGCAGCTCGTTGGCTTTATTCACGGGGTGATGAACACCGACAACATGGCCCTTAGCGGAGAAACCATTGATTATGGTCCTTGCGCCTTCATGGATGCCTATGACCCGGGAACGGTATTCAGCTCCATTGACATTCATGGCCGCTATGCCTATGGCAATCAGCCGAATATTGCCGCGTGGAATCTCGCGAGATTTGCTGAAGCCCTATTGCCGCTGCTGCATGATAACGAGGAGCAGGCTGTCAAACTGGCCGAGGATGCGATTTCAGATTTTACCGAGTTGTATCACCGTAATTGGCTTGCGGGAATGAGGTCAAAGCTGGGGATCTTCAACGAAGAGCTACAGGATGAATCCCTTATTGAAGACCTCCTCAGTATGATGCAGAAGTATCGTGCGGACTACACCAATACCTTCCGCGCATTAA
>JBBDTA010000024.1:7677-10325 GCA_040904605.1 Paenibacillaceae bacterium | reverse complement strand
TTTATTTCCATCGCTAAGCTGTCTGTAGTAAACAAACCTTTCTTAATATCGTAGTTCACATCGCCCGTGTTAAGCGGCAGAACTTTCTCCTTCAGTACTTGCAGGAATTTACCGCCTTCAATCGATCCTTCGTTATTCAAACCGATATCGTCTTTGTTCGTGCCCTTGTCACCGAACATATAACCGCCCGGAGTGACGAGGAAGGCATAATTGTAATAGAATTGCTGTAACTCCCACATAAGAGCATATTTGTTGTTTTTCACATCATTAAATGTACTGGCGAAATCAATGACTTCCTCCATTGTTTGTGGAGCAGTTGCGATGAGTTTCTTGTTATAGAATAAAGCGTATGTCTCAACCGCAAACGGATAACCATATAGGGTGCCATCATAAGATACAGCATCTACTGAATTCTCAACGTTCTCGTTTCTTGTTTCTTCTTCGAATACGTCATTCGGGAAGATGAGACCCGCTTGTGCCGCTCGTCCTATCTGGTCGTGCGGGATTACGAGAATGTCGGCTGCAATACCTGCTGGCCCATCACTTGTAAGCCTTGTTACTTGTTCCGGCGGAGCTAGCTCTTCAATCTTAACGGAAACCCCATATTGTTTCTCGAATTCCTTGCCAACTTCCTCGATAAAGCCGCGTTGATTCGCATCATTCCAGATTACGAGGCTTGCTCCAGGCTCTGGTGTAAGTCCTTCCTCAACCACTTCATTCGTATCCGATGGTGCGTTCGTCAACGAGTCTGCCGGCTCTGTTACAGATGGAGAAGCCTTTTCATTATTGATATTCGACCCCCCGCATGCCGCAAGTACAAAAACCATTCCACATATAACCATTAACCCCATCCATTTTTTCATTCTTACTTTCCCCTTCCGCTTCTTAGAATCTGTGAACATACGCTGCAGCTCTCGGGATTTCTATTATCCCATTCACATTAACGGCTGTCCGATATCCCTTGCGTTTTCTGCCCAAAGGGTTGGTTGATGAATTTGAGCAAACGTTTAGCACACTCGCACAAAAAAATTGATTTAATCGCCCCAAAAATGGCACTAATCACAATTTCTATCGGAATAACCACCATGTAAGCGCTATATTCATAAGCGCATTATACACTAAACATATTCTGTTGTAAAAACGTTTGCACAAGTTATTTTGCGGAATAAGGAAGGTTACTACCCAATTCCCTCCGATTTACATGCTATTACATCGATTTCCACGTTTTCTGGACTTTAAGATGTGTTTTCTTTGTTAACAATGGGGATAAGTACATGTAAACGCTTCAACCAATGCGTTGATCATAAATGATTATTGGATTGACGGAAACCGTTTGCATAAACTATTTTGAGTCATTTCCATTTGTTTTTACTAGGATACTCATATGTTATCTCACTATTACGAATATTTTCTCAGTTTATTGTTATTGTGGCCCTGTAATTGGAAACGCTTAATACTTGTTTACATTGGGTTTATTTTGCGATAATATAGATTATGTTAGGCAAACGGTTGCGCAACACGGAGGGGTTATTATGTCTGTCACTATTAAAGATATCGCTAAGCTAGCAGGTGTTTCTCCATCCACGGTTTCTCGAGTTATCTCGAACAATCCACGTATTAGCAAAGAGACATCCAACAAAATAAAAGTAATTATGGAGCAATTGAATTATCAACCGAACAATGCTGCTAAGAGCTTAGTTTCTAGAACATCACATTCTCTGGGTATTATCCTGCCGCGTCCTGCGGAGGAATTATTCCTTAATCTCTTCTTCGCAGAGGTCATTCGAGGTATTGTTACACAAGCGACTAAAGCTGGATACGACCTGCTTATGACAACAGGAACTTCGGACACAGAGGAAATTGAAGCCGTTACCCGACTCGTTAGAGGTCGCAAGGTTGATGGCATCATTCTTCTTCATTCACGTCGTAATGATCCACTGATCTCTTTCTTGCAGAAGGAAAGCTTTCCCTTCGTGTTAATCGGGAGAAGCAAAGATTTCCCCGACGTTATCACTGTTGATAATGATAATGTTCAGGCTTCCTATGATGCTACGCTCCATCTCATCCTTCAGGGGCACCAAAGAATTGGCTTTGTTAGCGGACCGCCGAATCTGGTCGTATCTCAGGATCGTATGGAAGGCTATCACAAAGCATTACAGGAATTTAATCTACCTCAGCGGTCTGATTGGATTGTTGAAGGAGAATTTCTACAGGAAAGCGGTTATCGTGCGATGTCATTCTTCATGGCATTACATGAGAGACCGACTGCTCTTGTTGTGGTGGATGATCTTGTTACATTCGGCGTTATTCGAGGATTAACCGAAATCGGCTACCGCGTTCCTCACGACCTCAGCATCATCAGCTTCAATAATATTGCACTCTCAGAGCTAGCTTCCACGCCAATCAGTAGTGTGGATATTGGCATATATCAACTCGGTTACATCGCCTCGCTGACCTTACTGCGTATCATTAATGAAGAAACTATACATCAACGCAGGAACATCGTCCCTCATCGTCTAATGATTAGAGAATCCTCATTAAGTGCTAAAGAATAAGTAAATCTTGTTCCATATTACATGATTAGAACTATACTACCGCTTTAATAACCTGGGATTCCGGCTTGAGCCAGCTTTCGAAGTTATGGATCA
>JBBDTA010000024.1:0-7577 GCA_040904605.1 Paenibacillaceae bacterium | reverse complement strand
GTATCATGGAATACAGAGCCCAGTGAGGATGCCCCGAAGCTAAGAATAGAAACATCCAATCCCGTTTTACCAAGCTTCCTATGCTTCATAAATATCACCCCTTAAAGTTTGTAGAATGATTGCGCATTCAAACCGAACAATCTGGCTTTCTCCATCTCTCCCCAAGCAGGAGGTAATGCTTGAGTAACTATCTCCACGACATCATCATACTGTGCCGCTAGGAGACATACCGGCCAATCACTACCGAACATGACCCGATTCGGGCCGAATATCTCCAGAATGTGTTGTATATATACAGTGAAGTCACTATTTTTCCATCGCTCATGATCCGCTTCTGTTGCCATACCGGACAATTTGCAGTAAATGTGTGGATAACTCGCAATCTTTCTCATATGGTCGTTCCACGGCTCCATAGTGCCATTCTTAATATCAGGTTTAGCAATATGATCGATTACACCACGTAGAGAGGGAACAAGCTCAAGCAAACTAAGCACAGCTTCGAGTTGATGAGATACTACGAGCAGGTCCACAGGAATATCCTTCTCCGCGCAATACTTCAGCATTCCTATTATAGCCTCGCAGTGTGGCATGCATAGTCTGCCGCACTTCCATCGTACATTCAGAAAAATTACCGGTACAACACCGGCGATTTATAAACGAATGCATAGTTCATGAGGAGCCATAGCATTGCCCTTCGTTTTATTCGACATTATTAGACTAGAAATTAGCTGTCGGGGGTTGTCCCCGATGTTCATCTGTCTGTTCAGTCTTGCTCGTTGCCGAGAAAATTAGCTATTCTCTGATTTGCTCGATATAGACTGATAGAAGCTCTTCCAGGCAGGGGAAGCTGTTCTCAGATGCTCCTGTTCCACAACCCGCTGCAACCGCTGTACCGTTGACGCATTAAGTACATCACCTCCACGACCCATCTTGGCTTCTTGCCCAACTCTGCCGCCCCTGTCCTGCTTGTCCACCTGCATCTCATTCGACTTATCATCCGTCTTCAGCTCAGCTGGACTCTTCTCATGCCGCTTAGCCTTCGCTTTCATCCGTTCTTGTTTACGCTTGGACATATGCTTTACCACCACCTTCTTCAGGGTTCCATCCATTCTCTGCGAAGTGCGAATAGATCCCGCAGCTCGTCCGTCGACAATTCGGTAATCCATGCTTCACCTGTGCCTATGACCTGGCGGCTGAGCTCCTTCTTCATCTCCAGCATATCATCTATTCGTTCTTCGAGTGTGCCCAAGGCAATGAATTTATGAACCTGAACATCCCGAATCTGACCGATTCGGTAAACCCGATCTGTTGCTTGCTCCTCTACAGCAGGGTTCCACCAACGGTCATAATGGAATACATGGTTTGCAGCCGTCAGATTCAGACCTGTTCCGCCAGCTTTCAGCGACAAGATGAATACATCCCGCTGATCCTTATCCAGAGGACCACGATCTTGAAATCGCATGACCATCTCATCCCTTAGCTGCTTCGACACACCACCATGGAGGAACTGCGGTCGGGCGCCGCATTGCTCCTGCACAACACGCTCCAGCATTCGTCCCATCTCTACATATTGAGTGAAAATTAAACATTTATCGCCCTGTTCTCTAAGCTCGCTTACCATCTCTATCAATCGATTTAGCTTATTGGAACGATTCAACCAAGCTTCCGTCAGCTGCTTAACCCCGCTATAATCCTCCCTTAAGAATAGTGCAGGATGATCACATACCCGCTTCAATCGCGTAAGCGTAGCCAGGATCAAGCCTCTTCGTTCCATAGGAGTTAACAGCGGAAGGCGCTCTAGCATGCTCTGAAGCTCTGCTTCATAGAGCGCTCCCTGCTCAATCGTTAATGGTATGTATACCTTCATCTCATTCTTATCCGGAAGGTCAAGCTTGATTGCAGGGTCTCTCTTCTCACGACGAAGCATGAAGGGTTGAACAAGCCGAGACAGCTCGTTCGCTTTGTCGGTGTTCTTCCCTTTCTCGATATCCACGGCATAATGCCGTTGGAACTGTCGAAGGCTGCCTAAGTACCCCGGATTGATATAATCATAGATCGACCAGAGCTCCGTCAAGCGATTCTCGACAGGTGTACCGGTCAATGCAATTCGGTGGTTTGCTGGAATTCGTCTGACCGAAGTGGATTGCTTACTCAGTGGGTTCTTGATATTCTGAGCTTCGTCCAGTACCATTACATCCCACTTCACTTGAACCAGCTCAGCCTCGTCTAGCAGTGTAAGCGCATAGGTAGTTAACACTAAGTCTACCTCACTCGTCAGAGTGTGTAATGCTTCTCCCCTGGCCCTATTACTTCCGTAATGTGTGTACACCTTAACGGAAGGAGCAAACCGTTGCAGCTCCTTCTGCCAGTTCCCGAGCACGGAGGTTGGACAGATGAGCAGTGAAGGTCCCGAGCTCCAGCCTTGCTGCATCACAACCATGAGGTATGCGATGAACTGCAAGGTTTTGCCCAAACCCATATCATCAGCCAGACAAGCGCCAAAGCCACAACGTCGCAGTGCCAGTAACCATGACAAGCCAGTTAATTGATAATGACGCAGCACACATAATAATCCATCTGGCGGCTCAACTACTCGATTCTGGTCCTGTGTTAACAATTCCGTGAAGAGAGCATTCACATGCTCGTTCAAGCGCACATCCATCAGGATCCCGCTCATAGCCTCATCTTTATCGGATTGCTCCTGCTCACTACCCTTACCTTCATCCACAATTTCCCGTCCACCGAGCAAATATAGCTCAAGCACCTCAGATAATCGCATCTGAGCATCTATACCCTGCCGCTCCAACCATCTTCTCAGACTGTTAATCCAGTTGGGGTGCAGAGGAATCCAACGATCATGCATGTATACCATCTTCCGCTTCTGCTTAAGCAGCTCACGGAATTCTTGCTCATTCATCTCCAGATCGCCAATAGCCAGCTTCCAATCATACTGTACCAACTGGTCTAATCCGAACAGACCTTGTTCTCCTGCGTTACGGGACAATTCGGCGAACACCTTAGGCTTCTGCTTGCGCGACTCGTTCCACCATTCAGGAAGGTAGATCGCCCAGCCGGCCTCCTGCAGAACAACTGCTCCTTCATTCAAGAATAACCAAGCCATCTCTTCATCTAGCTCCCAATCGAACCAAGATAGACCGACTCGCCATTTCTCTACTTCTCTGGACAGCTTACGTTCAGCATAAGCCTGCCAACCTTCCGGCAACGAAGCTCCCATCAAGGGTGAACCGTCCGGCTGGCAGGCATAGACACCATCCATCGTCTCTGTACCGATAAGCACCGGCTGTAGTCTCCATATCTCTGTACCGATGGGTTCACATAAGCGCAGACCGATCCGACAAGGCGCATCATTCAGCTTGTACCCTATTCGCTCATGCCATTCCTCTATATCCAACCATTCTGTGTCCCTCTGCAGCTGAGCTGGTGCCATGAGCGGCAAGGCTGCCGGGTGAGCTTCGACAATCTGCTTCCAAGCTGTCTTAACATCTTGATCTTCAAGGACAAGCTCTCTCATCACCGCGCCCAACCACGTGTTCAGCATACTCTGGTCAGTCGGGTTCAACTCTGACAGATCCAACTCCTCGTTCCATACAATGCCCCACCCGACCGTACCCTCCGTCGATAAAGCTGGCATAAACCATCCATTGATCAGCACCGTCTGGAGGATACGAGCTATACTCTGAAGCGCTAACGCTTCATCTGACCATACCACCTTCCGATGATGCACCGTCGTCGAAGCACTCGTCCAATACCTCAAAGCCATCCATGGGTTTAACAACAGCATGGGTGAGCCATCTATGGATGCTTCCTCCAGCATCGTGCCATAATAGCTTTCCTTAAACCAACCAAACAGGAGAAGCCTTAGTGAATTTACTCCCACAGGGTTCTGTTGATCATCAATCGCACTATAATAACTATGTCCACTACGTGCATCCCAATGAGCATTCGCATGAATATCTGTTAATAGGTTCATCCAACAATCTTTCCTCTCTGCATTTCCTCAACAAGAGCACGAAGGCGTCCATACTGTGAAAGAATTCGTTCAACGTATAACTTCCACTCCTTGAACCATCCCAGCTTCTTATATAGCAGCTGCAACTCCTTCATGGAATGAACAGCTGCTTGATAGGATTTGCGATTGCGCAGCTCAATACCTAAGCTTGCTTCATGATGATACATCGGTAGAAGCAGGTGAGCATGCTTGGATTGCACCTTCTTGAACCCACTTGGGTGCAGCTGCCTTGGATTCTCTCTTAATGTCATACACAGATCGATCCACATCTCGTACTGCTCTTGTCCGATCAAATACTCACTATAATAGCCTAAAGAACCCGGTAAAGTAGACTTTACAGTGGATAACCAGAGATTAGGTTTATGGGTTTCCCGCTCGACCATCTTCCAATAATCCAGGTATAGGGTGATCGCTTGATTCCGCATGCTCCCCATGTGCGGCTTCAGCCACTCTAACCAAAGCTCCAGTCTGCTCCATTGTCCTGTCAATTCGAAGTTTCTCAAATACATATAGAAGTAAGGCGGGTATATCTTCTTTAATTGCTCACTTAAGCTTACTTGCACCTGTTCATCGCGTTCTTCCATTACATCCAGATGAGCTGCAGCAATCAGATGCATGTCACGCAGCTGCTCGTCCATCCTAGAATGGTTGGCCATGCTCTCTCTTAGCTTTCTTTCTTTATTCCGCCAACCCCGGTCTGCTAACAGGCTTGTCCAGGTAGTGCGGTAGGCGAATAACCAGTTCACAGGTGACCTCGGCTCGCGAAAAGCATATTGACGCAGAATATCTGCCAATCCCACCACATGGTTCGTATACACATCGAAAGATGCATCCTCAAGTCCTTGATTAGCTGCTTCCCGTGTACGGTTCGCTATAAACAGATGGATCGATTGCTGCAGCATTCGATTCAACTCATCCGAAGCTTCCATATAGGCTTGATATTCATCATAATATGAATATATATAATGGTTCTCTAGCACCTGCAGCAAGTATAAGATTGCATGTATTCTGGCTAGGGTTGCCATTGTACGATTAGGCCATCGGTCTAGTCGAGCTAATAATGCATTGTCAACAAATTTAACATAAGCTTGTTTATTCAAGGGTTGACTTGTTACATATCGCGGTAACAATCTCTTGAATAATTCATGCCACTCCGCATAGGTATGATCTGGAGAGATAGGCTCCGATACCACCTTCTTTGCTGCAGGTGCTGCTGTTGAAGCTTTCGTGACAGTCGTTTGCCCCTTTAGTATTTCAACCGTTGACAGCTTAGGACTCACAATCCCCGCTCCACCCTCTGTGAAGTACTCGAGGATGAATTGTCGAATGTCCAGACCATGGATCTCCAATAGCTTCAGGAACACAGCCCCCATATGTCCACAGCTGCCTGTCGTTCCACAGCTACAACGACTATAGGGAAGGTAATCTATATGTAATTCTACCTCTCTACATTCATAATCATTAACAGTAGCGTTACATCTTCCATTCTCAATAGGAGATACTGAAGAGATCTCCCCACCTTCATACAATTTAATAGCATACTGTGTCGTTTCTTTGCGAAGAAATCCTCTTATTAAGGCAGCAAGCTTTCGCTGATTATCCTGAATGTTCGATGGCTCTAGTAATGCTTTCATAACTTGCCTCCTGAATCTTATACATCGAGATTTAGTAAACTTTATTATATCATATTCATTACCCATAATTAGCAAATTCATAATCGTTAAATCCTCTATTTCCCGATTGTATACCCATTGTAAATGACATCTCAGATATATGAAGGAACGTATAGATTAAAGCACCCTTTGCTAATGCTTTTAAACCCAAGCTATTGTTATTACTTCGCTTTAGTGAAGACGGTTACTGTGAGGGCTTCTTAGATACACCTATTGGAAATATCCAATTTCGCGGTATACGCACGGAGGGTTGAATGACAACCCCTACGGTGTATTCATCACTTTGGTAATTATGAGAAGATCGTCCCTGTTTACTCTCCGCCCTTATCCGCCCAGGGAAGGGCGAGGCAATGGAGCTTTGACTCCCTTTATTCGACTTGAAAAAAAGAGGCCTAGCTGTTTGTAGCTGACCTCTACTCCTCGATATACAATCGTATTAGGATGTTAACTTAACTCGCTTCAACGCAGCTTCATGGTCAATCGTGCGGAATGAAAGCAATTCGATGACCTGCTGCTGTCTCCCTTGGATAACTGACAAGTTATTCACTGTAATACTCGTTTCTAGAACAGCTTGTTTAATTTGTTGTTGTTCTTCCTTTAAGAAGGTTACATCTTCCTTCAGAACAGCTACGTCTTCCTTAATGTGTCTAATGTCTTTCTTCATGTCTTTCATTTCTACAAGAATTTGCTTCAATAAATCCTCACTCATTGATTAATCACTCCTAGGCTCATGATTCTTATTATATCATAAAATGGGAATGTTTGTTCTGACTATGCACGTAGCTCAGGTAAACAATGAATAACGGAAAATATTTCCGCTACCCATCATGCTTTGAATAGATTTGATCATTTAGAGGAAATATTTTCCGTTAACTGGGCGATTTGGCATATGTACAGTCATCTTTGTGCAGTTAGAGGAACTTTCTTCCGTTAAGCGGTTACAGACCATTTATAATTTCAAATTAACGGAATTTTTTTCCGTTAAAAATTAATGAATATATGGTTCCTGAGCAGAGTGCATAGTCAGAATGTTTGTTCGTTTATTTGTAAGTATTTAGTAAACCCGCTTTAGTAACTGTAAAATGTACAGTTATTTAATTGAATAGTTGATTGTAAAAGTAATTAGATGCAGAACCTACATCTAATTGGACTCAAAAGCTCAAAAACCTGTGTGAACTCTAATATTAGATGTATGAAATGCAGTTAATACGCCAAAATCTTGGGTTTCAGCTAAATTAGATGTATATAATGCAGTTCATGTTACGTTATACAGCGGGTTTACTGAATACTTACGTTTATTTGCCAGATTTACGATGTTTGCTTGTAGGAACTAGTCTATCATATTTGATTGCATTCGTCCTCCAGTAAATTAAACTTTTTCGATCTGTAGACGTATAGAGTTACCTGCTTCGATGATCAACCAACAGGCAATGTGAAGTAGAATCGGCTTCCCTTGCCCATTCATTCTCCACCCCAATCCGTCCACCATGCCGCTCGACGATTTCCTTGGCAATGGCCAGTCCTAATCCACTTCCTTCGGTAAGGTCCGATTGAGATCCTCTATGAGATCGTGTAAAAACATCATTCAGATGCTCCTCAGCTATTCCCTCTCCTTGATCCTCAACACAGAAGCGTATATCTTTTTCAACTTGCTTCACTTCAAGCCGTACGATACTTTCAGCGAAAGAGAACTTACAGGCATTACTCACCAGATTCGAAAGTACCCTTCGTATACCATGGGAATCTATAGGAGCATATGTACCTTTAGTGAGGTTAATTTCCGATTCAAAAATCAAACCAGCCGACTGCACACCTGCTCCTAACGAGACTACTTGATTCTCAATCCAACTACAGATTTCAATTTTGTCATAAAC
>JBBDTA010000023.1:0-10351 GCA_040904605.1 Paenibacillaceae bacterium | reverse complement strand
GACGATGCGTCGACGACGAATCCATCCAGCGCCCCGGCGCTGGATGAGAGCATCCCGCGCTCGCCCGGGATGAAATACACGCACTACGCGCCGCAAGGGCGCCTGATCCTGGTTCACAGTGTGGACCAGGACAGCGGGAGCGTGGCGCGCTACATCCAGCAAGAGCTCGACCGTGTCGGCGCTCTTGGTGAGACCACGGGCGTGCTGGCCTTCGGCCGGCACGCAAGCGAATACCGCGCGGACGTCGTCGTCCCGTGCGGAAGCTGGCAAGAGCCGGCGGACGTTGCCCGCCAGCTCTATGCCGCATTGCGCCGATTCGATGAGCTCGGCGTCACCTATATCCTGGCCGAAGCCTTCCCCGAGGCGGGGCTTGGCCAGGCAATCATGAACCGGCTACGCAAGGCGGCCGGTGAGCAGATCGTCATCCCGTAGGAACAAGCGAGTGATGAGTTACCGTTGTCCCCTAGTCTAATCTCATGGTTGTCCGCATAAGTTGAGATAGACGCACATGATCGCTTTTCGTGGATAACGGAGGGATTCAGGCATGGCCACTGCTACAGCACAATGGGGACAGCTATCCACAATCGTGATTATGGCGATTGCTCTCGGGATGGATGCTTTCTCGTTAGGAATTGGACTAGGCATGAGGGGAATTCGCCTTCTGCACATTGTGTATATTAGTATCGTTATAGCCATTTTTCATATATTGATGCCATTGATGGGGATGTTCACTGGGCATTATGTCAGCACCATTCTGGGTGGAGTCGCTGTGGCAACTGGCGGAGGTCTGCTGGTGCTACTGGGGTGCCATATGATCTATAGTGCAATGAGCAGTGGGAGAACGCCTTATTTTGACATACTAACGGTTTGGGGGTCGCTGCTGTTCTCCTTATCCGTCAGCATCGACTCCTTCGCTGTAGGCATCTCCCTAGGTTTATTCGCCTCAGAAATTGTCATAACGGTTATTCTCTTCGGAATATTCGGCGGGATTATGTCCGTTATGGGTTTAATGTTGGGCCGTCGGGTGGGCAAATGGATGGGTGAGTATGGGGAGGCCTTCGGCGGTGTGATTCTGCTGGTTTTTGGGTTGAAATTTCTCTTCTAAAAGCTGAGCATACTAATATGTATGGTTTTGCCGTATAATGATGATAGATGTAATAATCGGTTCGTTAATTCTCACGCAATAGTCAAAAGCATTCAGGAGGAGTATGATCATGAAACGGGTTTTATTCGTATGCACTGGGAATACATGCCGAAGCCCGATGGCTGAAGGTTTCTTCCGTTTGTTAGCAGAAGAGAGTGGACTGGATGTTGAAGTCCGATCAGCTGGAGTTTCCGCTGTAGAAGGTATGCAGATTTCCACGAATGCTGCAGCGATCTTACGAGATAAAGGTGCCATTCCTGCAGTAACCTCTCGAGAATTGTCGGCAGAGCTGACAGAGTGGTCTGATCTCATATTAACGATGACAACTAGTCACAAGAAAGAGGTTATCCAACAGTTTCCTGATGCAGTAGACAAAACCTTCACGTTGAAGGAGTTTGCCTGGAATGATGCCATAACGAGAGCGAAGCTGGAGGCAAGAGAGCAGCTAATATCTGATCTACAGATTAAGCAAGCTCTACAGCAGCCCATTACAGCGGCAGAGAAAAAGCAGTTACTGGAGCTGGAGAAGGAATTGCCGGACATGGATATTCTCGATCCCTTTGGCAGACATTTGGCTGTATATAGAGATTGTGCCGCGGAGATTGAATCCTCGGTTAAACGAACCATAGATCGGATTAACGGTAAGCTGTAAGCTTTACAATCACCAAGGAATAAGCTATTCTATTGGTAATGAATTCAAGGCTCGATGTTACTGGCGACTCGTGGGTATAACCACAGTGGAGCATCGAGTTATACGGCCGGTCGCCTGGGCAGAAGAGCAATGATGCATTGTAGATGCAGACTGCTCTTTTTCTTGTTATACTGAGAACGAATTTAAGGAGGCGTTTATTCCATGAAAATTGCGATTGGTGCAGACCATGCGGGCTATCGGTTAAAAGATATCGTCGTGCCATTCATCGAGTCACTCGGGCATACGATTGTAGATGTAGGCTGTGATTGTGCGGATTCTGTCGATTATCCAGATTACTCCGTCCCTGTCTGTGAGATGGTTACATCGGGGAAGGTGGATCGTGGAATTCTTATATGCGGTACAGGTATTGGTATGAGCATCGCGGCGAACAAATATAAGGGAATCCGCTGTGCGCTTGTTCACGACTCATTCACGGCTAAGGCAACCAGAGAGCATAATGACACGAATGTATTAGCGATGGGTGAGCGAATCATAGGTCCAGGTGTAGCGATGGATATTATCCAGATCTGGCTAGAAACAAGCTTCTCCGGCAACGAACGTCATCAGAATCGGATTAACAAAATATCGGCTATCGAGAATCAGTCATGACACAGACTCCAACGATAGCAGATCAAGTCGAGACGGTATTACGTGAGCTGGTTAAAGTTGGGGATATCTCATCTGGTCAGATCGTCGTGATCGGTACAAGCACAAGTGAGGTTGTCGGACAACGGATTGGAACCGCGGGCGCTGAGCATGTTGCTGAGCAGATCTATGAAGGCGTCGATCGTGTACGGCAGGACATCGACTTCTACACCGCGTATCAGTGCTGTGAGCACCTGAATCGGGCACTGGTTGTCGATCGTCGCATACTACTCCAATATCCACTCGAAGTGGTGGCAGCTATTCCAGCCCCCAAGGCAGGTGGCGCTATGGCCTCTCACGCTTACCGTGCGATGCATCAGCCGTGTCTTGTTGAGACGATTCAAGCCCATGCTGGCATCGATATTGGCGACACTCTCATGGGGATGCATCTTCGTCCTGTTGCTGTTCCTGTTCGACCTTCGATTCGAAGGATTGGGGAAGCCAACGTCAATATGGCGTATACAAGACCGAAACTTATTGGCGGAGCTCGAGCCATCTATCAGCTTTAATACGCAGTCTTCCAATTATGTTCATCAAAAACTTTAGGAGGTTCTACCATGGAACATTTACGCCAGCAAGATCCAGAAGTTATCAAAGCGATGCAGCTTGAGCTCGATCGTCAGCAGGATAATATTGAGCTAATCGCCTCAGAGAACATTGTAAGTCAAGCGGTTATGGAAGCAATGGGCACGGTATTAACGAATAAATATGCAGAAGGCTACCCAGGCAAAAGATATTATGGTGGCTGCGAGCATGTGGACATCGTTGAGGATTTGGCTCGCAATCGGGCGAAGCAATTGTTCGGTGCAGAGCACGCCAACGTTCAGCCGCATTCCGGTGCTCAAGCGAATATGGCTGTGTATCTTGCAGCGATTAATCCCGGTGATACCGTGTTGGGTATGAACTTGGCCCATGGTGGACATCTGACACATGGTAGTCCAGTTAACGCTTCAGGAATCTTATATAACTTCGTCGCTTATGGTGTAGATGAGCAAACCTCGATGATCAACTATGATGAGGTTCGGAAGCTAGCTTTCAAGCATAAGCCTCGTCTGATTGTAGCGGGTGCGAGCGCTTATCCGCGTAAGATCGATTTCAAGACACTTGGTGAAATTGCCAATGATGTTGGGGCACTGTTCATGGTGGATATGGCTCATATTGCTGGTTTAGTGGCTGCTGGTTTACATGAAAGTCCAGTACCTTATGCGCATTTTGTAACAACGACGACTCACAAAACCTTACGCGGCCCGCGTGGCGGACTTATTCTCTGTCGCAAGAGCTGGGCAGCTGCCATCGATAAAGCGGTATTCCCTGGCTCACAAGGTGGCCCGTTAATGCATGTTATCGCTTCTAAGGCTGTAGCGCTGGGTGAGGCTTTACAGCCATCCTTTACCACCTATGCCGAGAATGTCGTGAACAATGCTCAGGTGCTTGCACAAGCATTAACGGCTGAGGGCTTGAACTTAGTTTCTGGTGGTACAGATAACCATCTGATGCTGATTGATACACGTAACTTGAACATTACGGGCAAGGAAGCCGAGCATCTGCTCGACGAGGTTCGTATTACCGTGAACAAGAATGCAATTCCGTACGATCCGACAAGTCCATTCGTTACGAGTGGTGTGCGTATTGGTACACCTGCAGCAACTACGCGTGGTATGGATGCCGATGCGATGATGCAGATTGCCAAGATCATTTCGCTGACCTTGAAGAATCCGACTGATCCTGCTGTGCATGATAAAGCGCGTGCAATGGTCAAGGAGCTTACGACGAAATTCCCATTATATGAGGGTTTACATTACGTTTAACCTATATATTTTTACTCCTTATGACCTCTATCCCCTTCACTCAGATAAATAAAATCTTCTACAAGTAATCAGCTTATTCTAAAGCCAAGGGGATAGAAGACCAAAGTGATGATGAGTGATGCTATCGAATAGACTAGGAGGCATAAACGATAATGCGTAAGATAAAAGTAATGACGATCTTCGGAACGAGACCTGAAGCGATCAAGATGGCTCCACTCGTCCTCGAATTGGCCAAGCATTCAGAGCGAATTGAATCGAAGCTGTGTGTTACGGCTCAGCATCGGGAGATGCTCGATCAAGTGTTAGACGTCTTCGGCCTTGAGCCGGATCACGATCTGAATTTAATGAAACAGAACCAAACCTTAAGCGAATTGTCAATCCGCGTCATTCAAAATCTAGAGCCCGTGTTCGCTTCGGAGAAGCCAGACCTCATCCTAGTACACGGAGATACGTCAACAACCTTCCTCGCCAGCTATGCTGCATTCCTACAGCAAATTCAGGTCGGTCATGTGGAAGCGGGCTTACGCACTTGGAACAAGAGCTCCCCTTTCCCAGAGGAGATGAATCGTCAGCTAGCAGGTGTATTAGCTGATCTCCATTTTACACCAACGGAATGGTCTGCTAACAATCTTAGACGTGAGAATAAGCAGGAGTCCTCCATATATGTAACAGGGAATACGATTGCAGATGTCAAGCCATTCTTGGTTAAACCTGACTATCAGCATCCTATTCTCGATTGGGTGCAGGGGCGACGGCTCATTCTACTCACAGCCCACCGCCGAGAGTCGCTTGGGGAACCCCATCGTGCGATATTCCGTGCAGTTCGTAGAATCGCTGATGATTTCCCTGAAGCCGTCATCGTGTATCCAGTTCATCCGAATCCTGCGGTGAAAGGGCCAGCTAATGAGCTGCTAGGTGACCATCCGCGTATTCGTCTCATAGATCCACTCGATGTGACGGATCTTTACAACTTTTACCCACACACTCATCTGATCTTAACTGATTCGGGCGGGATCCAGGAGGAAGCGCCGACCTTTGGCATTCCAGCCCTTGTTCTCCGTAATACAACAGAACGTCCCGAAGGAATTGATGCGGGCGTACTTGAGCTTGTTGGCACCGACGAAGAGCAGATTTATAACAGAGCTAGTGCGCTTCTCTCTAACCGCTCATTATATGAAAGAATGAGTCAAGCATCCAATCCCTATGGGGATGGTCGAGCATCGGAACGTATTGTCGAAGCGATTATTCATCATTATGACAACAGCCTTCCGCGACCCCTGCCCTTCCTGCCGGGTCAATCTTAGAGGCTGTGCCTCAAATCCCTTGATTTTATAGGAATTTGCTGTGGAATGTTCACTAAATGTTTGCATTATTTAAATTGACAAACCTTACGCTACTTCGATAGAATAAATGAGGGTTATTGGAGAAAATTGATGATGAATAAACCGAATCCAAATGATAATCCGTGGCGTGCAATGGGCATGGTAAGCGCCGTGGCAGCCGATCTCATCGTATGTATGATTGCAGGATTCTTCGCAGGTCGATGGATAGGTGGAATAATCAACGGCCATCCCATATGGAGCGTAATCGGTGTTATGATGGGCTTCTTAGTGGGTGTAGCTAGTGTGATTTTTATCATTCGTACGTTTATGGGGGACAGACATGGATGATTTTCAGGCCCATGTGAAGGCGATATTGCGACTTTCTTTATTTTTTTTGTCCTTTTGCCTCATTGGTTGGTTTGTTGCTGGAACTTCTAAGCCGTTCTTCGCTGGACTTTTTCTAGGCTCAGTCATAAGTGTCATCAACTCACAATATTTGGCCCTCAAGATTAGGCAAACCACACATGCAGTTATTCAGAAGACGAATCAACGCGTTAACCTCGGATTCGTCACACGAGCGTCTCTAGCGCTACTCGGCGTTATCCTCGCAGTCAAGTACGAAGAAAATTTTAGTATTCTGGCCGTGATTATTGGATTGTTTCTCTCGCAATTGGTAACACTCCTATTGGGTATTGCTTCATGGATTGGTATGAAGAAGAAGAAATAAGCAGTACAAGTGACCATCATTCTTTAATTGTGAAAGGGGTGAAAAAGACTAGATGCATCAATCACCTATTGTTACTCTGTTCGGAATGAAGTTCGACCTTGCGAGCATTATCATGATAACGGTCACAAGTATGATTGTGTACATCATTGCAAGCGTAGCAACCCGTAAACTTTCCATTAATAATCCTGGCAAGATGCAGAATTTCCTGGAATGGGTTGTTGAATTTGTGCGTAACTTGGTATCCAGCACGATGGATATGAAGCAAGGCAAGGTGTACGTTAAACTGGGCCTCACATTAATTATGTTTATCTTCGTGGGTAATATGCTGGGACTGCCGCTTGTTATTGCAACAGAGGTTCATGAGCCTATCGAATGGCTTGGTATTACAGAAGCTGATTTGGAAGAAGCACATGAACAAGGCAAGCATATCTCTATCAGTTGGTGGAAATCGCCAACAGCAAGTGTTATGACCACGATGGGCCTTGCAACGATGATTATTGTTATGGTGCATTATATTGGAATACGAAGGAATACCCGAAGCTATTTCAAGCACTACTTTGAACCTCATCCAGCATTCTTACCGCTTAACCTAATTAAGGAAGTTTCTAAGCTTCTAACGCTTGGCCTTCGTTTATTCGGTAATATTTATGCAGGTGAGGTACTCATTGCTGTGATCCTGATGGCCGGATTCTGGGGTATCCTCCCGCTTATTGCATGGCAAGGATTCAGTATCTTTGTAGGTGCGATTCAAGCATTCGTATTCACCATTCTAACGATGGTTTATATTTCACAGGTTATACCGCATGAGCATGAACAGCATTAATAAAACCAAAAAATTTTAGGAGGAACTAAAAATGGAATTAAATTTCTTAGCAGCAGCAATCGCAATTGGTCTTGGTGCCTTAGGCGCAGGTATTGGTAACGGTCTTATCGTAGGACGAGCTCTTGAAGGTATTTCCCGTCAGCCAGAGCTTCGTGGTACGCTGCAAACAACAATGTTCATCGGTATTGGTCTAGTTGAAGCACTTCCGGTTATCTCGCTCGTATTCGCATTATTGTTCGTATTCGTATATTAATCACTATTGGCGCGGAGACGATAACAAACTCCACGCCTTCATTATGATAAGCTGAACGATCCGTAAATCCCCACACTGCCAGAAAGGAGTGACCCCACTTGTCTTTTGAATTTACAACGTTTATATATGCGATTATTGCGTTCGGCATTCTCTACTATTTTCTGAGCAAGAAAGCTTTCGGACCGTTATTCGCTATGATGGAGAAGCGTCGTGAGCAAGTATTGAGTGAGCTTAATACTGCTGAGAAGAACCGTGTTGAATCGATACAGCTACTCTCTGAACAGAAGGAAGCATTGAACAATGCCCGCAAGGAGGCTTATGACATTATCGAGCAATCGAGATCTGTCAGTGCTAAACAAGCGGATGAAGTGTTAACCAAAGCCCGTGCGGAAGCGGGTCGTCTGATGGATGAGGCGGTTAAGAATATCGAAATTGAGAAGAACAAGGCTATTGCTGCACTGCGCAGTCAAGTAAGTGCAATGTCCGTCATGATCGCTTCGAAAATTATCGAGAAACAAGTCGATGAGAAATCTCAAGAGCAATTGATTGAGCACTACCTCAAAGAAGTAGGAGGTAAGTCATGAGCAGCCATCAAACCGTAGCGAAGCGTTACGCGAAGGCGTTGTTCGAGATTGCCAGCCAGCAGAACATCACCAGTGAGGTGGAGGAACAGCTGAAGGCGCTCGTCACAGCTATTCAGGAGAACATTGACTTCGAGAAATTCTTGCATCACCCGAATATAGCTGTTTCCGCTAAGATGGATGCTGTTAAGAACGGGTTTAAGGGCGGGCTATCCGATGCTGTAGCGAATACCTTACAGCTCTTGTTGGAGCGTGGACGGGAAGCTAGCATTGCTGCTCTGTCCGAAGGGTTTGTCAGAATTGCGAATGAAGCATTAGGTCGTGCCAATGCTATCGTTAGCTCTCCATACCTACTCAGTGATAAGGAAACCGAGGAAATCACGAAGTTTTTTAGTAAGCTGACTGGAAAGAACATTCGTCTCGAACAACAATTAGATACGAGCTTGCTCGGCGGCATTCAAGTGCGCATCGGTGACCGTCTTTATGATGGAAGCCTGAAGAGCAAATTAGCCAATATGCAGAAAACATTGTTAAATTCACAAGCACTATAAGATTCTGAATGAATATTCAGATTGGAGGCGACATTCCTTGAGTATCAAACCGGAAGAAATCAGCACGCTGATTAAACAGCAAATTGAACAATATAAATCAGAAATTCAAGTGGTAGATGTAGGTACGGTTATTCAGGTCGGTGACGGTATCGCTCGTGCACATGGCTTGGAGAACGTCATGGCTGGTGAGCTTCTGGAGTTCTCTAACGGCGTTATGGGCATGGCCCTTAACCTCGAGGAGAACAACGTAGGTATCGTTATCATGGGACCTTACACAGGGATTCGCGAAGGCGATCAAGTGAAACGTACCGGCCGTATTATGGAAGTTCCTGTCGGCGAAGCCATGCTTGGCCGTGTCGTGAACGCACTTGGACTACCCATAGATGGTAGTGGCCCAATTGTGACAACAGTAACTCGTCCAGTTGAATCCCCAGCACCAGGTGTTATGGCGCGTAAATCCGTTCACGAGCCGATGCAAACGGGAATCAAAGCGATTGACTCCATGATCCCGATTGGCCGCGGTCAACGCGAACTGATCATTGGAGATCGTCAAACCGGTAAGACAACCATTGCCATTGATACGATTGTTAATCAAAAAGGTAATGGTGTTATCTGTATTTATGTAGCTATCGGTCAAAAGCAGTCCACTGTTCGTGGTGTTGTTGAGTCTCTTCGCCGTCAAGGCGCATTAGACTACACGATCGTGGTTTCAGCAAGTGCTTCTGAGCCAGCTCCACTTCAATACTTGGCACCTTATACAGGCTGTTCCATGGGTGAATATTTTATGTACAAAGGACAGCATGTTCTGATCATCTATGATGATTTGTCCAAGCAAGCCGCGGCGTACCGCGAATTGTCCTTGTTGCTCCGTCGTCCTCCAGGCCGCGAAGCCTATCCAGGTGACGTATTCTACTTGCACTCCCGTTTGCTCGAGCGTGCAGCTAAATTGAACGATGAGCTAGGCGGCGGTTCTATGACCGCATTGCCATTCATTGAAACCCAAGCGGGCGACGTTTCGGCGTACATTCCAACGAACGTTATCTCTATTACAGACGGACAAATCTTCTTGGAGGCTGATCTATTCTATTCCGGTCAACGTCCAGCGGTTAACGTCGGTATCTCCGTATCCCGTGTAGGGGGTTCAGCACAGATCAAAGCGATGAAGAAGGTTGCTGGTACATTGAAGCTTGACCTTGCACAGTACCGTGAGCTTGCGGCATTCGCAGCATTCGGTTCTGACCTGGATAAAGCGACTCAAGGTCGTCTGAACCGTGGGGTGAGAACACTTGAAATCCTGAAGCAGGGTGTTAACCAACCGCTTTCTGTTGAGAAGCAAGTTGTTTCCATTTATACCGTTACTAAAGGTCATCTGGATGATATTCCAGTACAAGATATCCGTCGTTTCGAGGCAGAATTCCTAGCTTTCGTAGAATCGAATCATGGTCAAATCTATGCATCAATCCGTGATACCAAAGACTTAACTTCCGATAATGAAAAAGCGATTATTGATACGATTGCCGTGTTCAAGAAAGGCTTTGCCGTTTCGGTGTAAACAAATACAAGCTTCGCCATGAAAGGGGTTGCTTAAGAAGCAAGCCCGTCAATGAAGGTGGTGACAACTTTTGGCTAAAGGAATGCGCGATATTAAGCGCCAAATCAAGAGCGTTCAGAATACGAAGCAGATTACGAAGGCAATGGAGATGGTTGCTGCAGCCAAGCTGAAGAGAACAGAGCAAGCAGCAACAGCTTCCAGACCTTATTCAGACAAGATCAAAGAAGTGATCGCAAGTATAGCTGCTGGTGGTA
>JBBDTA010000022.1:3499-10424 GCA_040904605.1 Paenibacillaceae bacterium | reverse complement strand
TGTATGGTTTGTTTAACGCAGCAAGCTGCGGGGAATTGAACCCCAAGCGATTAAACATATGGTACGGAACCTCAGGTCGCTGGGATTCTATGGAGGCTGCCGCTGCTGTCGTGTTCCTGATCTTATACGTTCCTATCCTCTTTTAGAAAAGAAAAACATTATTGACCGATCCTGATTGAATAATACTTCTTTTACAGAGTGCTTATATTCGCTTAATTCGATCACTGAACACGATAAAATCGTCCAAATGATGATCAATGATACTCTTCAAGATAGAATTCTTTACTGCTTGGTAATCATGAACCGCGATATTGCGAAACCCAACCATGGCCTTCAACCGTTGACACAACTCAGATTCAATGACGTGATGCTCTTGCAACATGTCAAAGGCATCCCTGCTGTTCTGCGGGACGCCCAATTTCATCTCTGCTACAACATGCATGGCCAAATCAATACTTGCTTCACAAGCTCTCTGCAGATTCAGAATAATGGAGTCCTGCTTGGTGTAGTTATTAAGATTAGTTGGATCCCCATCATATTCTTCACGTATTCTCTTTATGCAACGTTTGATGGTCTCCATCTTGTTTATAATTACATCGCCAGTCAAATGTAATCTCTCCCTCATATCCGTTCTTCTCCAAAACGACTTTACGCTCTTCATTCAACAAGGCGTATTCCTTAAGTGCACGCATGAAAGCATATTGCCTGATGATGGGCTGATTGTCAAGAAGCAGCTTCCCATTCCCCACAATTTGTGCTTTGAACACCGCACTGGCTTGCCGGAAATCCACTAAATCCACTTCCCGTCCAAGGTGATCAGCTAATCCCTGTGCTTTCATAAATATTTGATAGGTAGAAAACTCTTCATCCGCCAAAAATGCGAGATCCACATCGCTATCATTCCGCATCACTTCATGCACCGCAGATCCGAACAAAATAACCGTATGAACATCAAGATGTTCTGAAAGATATTCAATTATAAATTGTATATGATCATTTGATAAACCTGTCATAATACGCATGCTCCAATGGGAAATATTTGTTGTTTTCATTATAGCATGGTTAACAGTGAAACGAAATCAAATTATCATCCTTTGGCTTCCATTTCCCTGTTCGCAAACATATTCTCATCCCCACCTATCGTCAAGCCTAATCCAGAAAAATCAAGAAGTTCACTTCATCACATCCGCAAGCAGCCACTGCAGAAGCGCCTCTTGATAGCCAGCCTTGCCTGCTCGTATAATCGCATCCTTGGCAGGCATTAGCGATGCGGAGCGAATGCGATTCAGTTTTTTCAATCGGGGTGCAGATATGATTACATCGGACTGGCATATGCTGTAATCATCAAGGGAGAAGTGCCAAGGAAAGGCACGATCAGGATATCGTTGAATGAGCAGTTCAGCCATCAACAATCCCTCGGGGTCGAAATCGCCTGAATAGTAAATTGTAGCTCCACCTGTAACAAGCCGATCCAACAATAGTAATGAAGCTAATTTGAACTGACCGTGCGTGCATACCAACGGCGGGTAACCCAGGCCTGGAGGATATTGATCCAGGATAGCTGAGAAGACACCCGAATTTTCTACAACATATACGCTTAGGTTTTCTCGATCGGGGAAGGCAACAGAAACTTCGACCATCTCGCGTATAGGGACATTCAGCACACTTCGACTTTTACAGGCAGCACGCCAAACGGGCAAATCTTCCCCTGAATGATCAACTGCCGTTAACCCCGCACATGATGTAAAATTCAATAAGTCATCACGTAGAATGCCGAAGTTATAATAAAGCTCCGTCAAAGCTTCGGAACCCGTAGCCTGTGTTGTATCATCGTCGTTCATCGTCGTTCCGCTTGCAGCTTCTGCGGAACCACCGTCTCGCACAATGATTAACGCATCCACGAATAACCGCCCTAATTCTGTGTTGGCATCGAAGCCGTGCGGGTTTTTCGTAATTCGTTCGGCGAATAACGGGAGCCGCTCAATAGAGTCCATTCTCTTACTACGGTAATTGGGACTGTCATGCTTCCTTGCCCAGTTGTTCCGTTGTTCCAGATCAGCCAATGCAGCCAACACATACTCCATCTGCGGTTCTAGCGATGCTGGATCATTCTCATAGATCATATGCACCCTGCGTGTTCCCGGAAGCTTGTTCAAGATGGCTGTCAACCAGAGTACGCAAAAGTACGATTGGTCATAGGGGTCACGCCGATATTCATTGAAGTAGTCCCGTTTCGCTTGTTCCTTCATGGATAACGCTTCAGTATGACTAATGAGTTTCTCCCCAGCTATTTCCTCTAATAGAACAATCAAGGGCACATCAGAGAATCGCGTCTCCCGCAGCATAAGTGCAAACTGCTCTACCGATACAGTGATCTGTCGATGGTGCGTATAATCTTTACGGAACCATGTAGACAGTGCCTCGCACTCAGCTGGATTAGGCTCTCTTAGTATAACCGACCCGCCGATTCGACCTAAACTTCTGTACTTGCCGATCATTAATTGCATAAGTCGTCGGAAGCCCAGTTCCTCGCCGAACCATGCAGCAGCTTCCCGCTTCATCACAATTGTATCCATCGTGTCTTTGTCATCACTCATCGCTGCTTCTTACTCCCTGGTCGCGGCGGATTCGAGCCAGGCTTCGTTCTGATCTGCCGCATCATGTATTAATCTCCGCACCTTACCATTCCAATGATAACGAATCACGGTAACATATGGCGCATTCTTCGGGCGCACCAGCTCACAAATCGATAGGTTGCTGACCGTATCATAATCTCCCCATAATGCCTGTGAATTCATAATATAATTGAAGCCCAGCTTCTCCACCAGATCGAACATATCACGCACGTTATTCTCATCCACTCCTGCAAACGCCTCGTCCAGAGATATAATCCGCGGTGCATCCGTTCGCGCTTCCGAATAACGGGAATAGGCAGCTGAGAATAGAGGAATATACATCGCCATCGCCTTCTCACCGCCGCTGAATGTATAGAATACATTATTGGTCAGCTCTTTGCGTTGCTGCCCTTCTCTGCGGTAATACAACGTGAAGGCAAACCACTGACGATAATCCAGCATTTCCTTAATGACCTGGTGAAAGCTTTCACCGAATCCTTTATCCTCCAGCACCCGCTTCGCTCTCTCGATCTTCACCCTGAAGTGGGAGGTAATTCGGTTCATATCACTTTCCTTCAGCAGACGCGGATCTGCTCGAAGCAGATCAACGAGGTCTTTGGTATCCAACTCATCCTCTTGTTCGGCGGTAAGCGGCTTCCAACGAACGGAGAAATTCAGACCACTGGACGTATCACGTTCATCCATCAACCGGTTCATCTCTTCCACCCAACGTTCGGCTCTGCCGATACGCGCACGAATGATTCTTCCTACACTATTCATGATGATTTCTTCGTACAGCTCCCGATCCTTGTCATTCAGCAGCTGCTGTTGCAGATCGATATCCCGTTCGATTTGCAACTTGACGTTATAAGGGCTTACCCGCTTACCGTTATATTCCATAATGAACTGAATGCGCCTTGATTTCGATTTTAATTCATCCCGCTGTATATACCAATGCTCCTCCATCTTCTCCCGTTCTGAATCACTCAATCCCGTATTTGCAGTCATATCGGTGACATTCTCCATCGAAGCTTCCAATATCGTTTGTTGCGTCAAACGGTATTCCACAAGAACAGCCTGTTCCTGATAGAAAACCTGATTCAATCGTTCCACCAGCTTATCCCGATCCGGTGCAGACGCGGCAGATCCAGCTTCTCCGACACTCGCCACGATTCTTCTTGCCGCCTCCAGCAGCTCTCCTTCTGCTAATCCCTTGCTCTTGTGATCACCAACTCCATTACCTTCATCATTGACATCACCCTTAACATTATCGGCAAAAGACAGCTGCATCTCATTCTCCTCACGAAAAACGGTCATCCACTGCTCATACAACGCTTTCGCATATACTTGCTCGTAAGCCTGTTTTTGCAAATCTCTCCCGCGCTGCTCCTGCTCCGCTTCCAGTTGGGCGATTTGCCGAGTTTGCCGCTCTTTCTCCTCGGGCAGCTCGCGCAGCCGCTGCACCACCAACGCAATTCTCTCGCGAATTTCGTCGGCACCCATCTCCTTCAGACGCTGCTCCACCAGCACGATTCGCGCTTCTAGCAACCGCACCTGCTCCTGCAGCAATGCAGTCTCCACCTTCAGAGCATCCACATCTTCAATCATTTCTTCTCGATTAAACTCATAGTTTGTCCGTTGCATTAATGTCGCTTGTGCTTCCCCTGATTGAAGCTCCACTTGGGTTAGATGGTCGCGATAGAGCTGCATGTTATGTCGAGCTTCTTCATAAGCAGACTCATTGGCCGTTAACGTGATGGATCTGCTCTGCTCACGCACTTGTGCCCTTAGCTTCTGCAGCATATCCAATGCTTGCTTCATTCGCTCATTCTTCTTCTCCACTTCGTGTTCGAGCCACTTCACCTGCCTCTGCGCCAGCTCCCAACGTTCATTCGCTGTCTGCATGAGCTCAATCGTCGGGAATAAGCCATATTCTCGGGTCAGCTTTTCCTGCCTCTCTATCCACTCTTCCTTAACCCCGTTCAGATTTTCCAGTTCCCGCAGTAAAACCACTAATTGTTCCTCCAGCTGGGATATACGATCCAGCCGATATTGCGTACGCGCTTGTTTACCAATATAGATCGATCGTTGTTCAAGTGGAGCATGCCCTTGCAGCATGCCGATTCGATACGATCCGTCTTCAGCAATGGCTGTGCTGCCCTCCCCTTCATCTCCAACTAGAATACTGTGCAGCACTTGATCGATATCACCAGCTGTAATCGCTATACCTTCAACTGGTGTAGGATATAGATAATCAGCCAAAGTGTGCGCCATAATATGTGGGTTTGTCCGAATGATCCGATCATTACGCAGCATCTGCTGGGCGGAAGATGCTTCACCAAAGCTCGACCATTGACGCTCCATGGTCGCTGGCACAATTAGCGCATCTAACAAGCCCAATTGTCTCATTGCGCTTTCTATCCGCTCCCGCTGTCCTGGTGTGACAGACTCACGAAACTCTACCGCCGCATAGAAGGGTATGAAGGCTACGCCCTTCTGCTGTAAATGCTTACGCGTATCTTCCGTCAAGGAATGACGTTGCGGCTCCGGTTCTTTCTTCTGTTTCCACTCCTCCAGCTCGGACTTTAGCTGCGTAATGGACGTAGACTGCTGTTCCATGCGGTGATCCAATCGCACGATCTCTGTCTGTATCGCTTGTCGGGTATGATCATACGCCGCGCTCAGAGGTTCCCTTAACGAGGCCCAGCCGTATTCGTTCGGACAATCCAGCAGTCGTTGATGGATGTCCTGCAACTGCCCATCCCGTAGCCTTAACTGTTCATTGTGTTGATGCCAGGCATGTAACGTAGACAACCAGGCAGAACGCTCTTCCTCCAATACCTCAAGTGTCTTCTTCTCAGCGATACGCGCTTGATCGAGGGACTTCCGTGCTTCACCCAGGTCTGCGTCCGCTTCCTGATAACGCTCCTTCGCTTGTGTTTCAGCTCTTAACGTGATCAGAACCGTATCGAGCTTCCGCTCATAGTCTAACGCTTCTTTCTTCCATAATGAGAAGGAGAAAGCTTTCTCCGACTGTTGGAATTCTTCTGCAGCCACCTCATGGTTAAGAAAAGCCGCCTCTTCAGCCCACGTATCCATCTCCTCGATCCGCTCAGCAATCATCTTCTGCAACTGATGTTGTTTGTTCTCCGCCTCACGGATTTTCTGCTGCAGTTCGATCTCCTTGGATTTCTTCGCGTTATACTGCTTCTCTTTTTCGATTAAATGAATCGTTTGCTCCTCGCGTTGTTTTTCGTAATCGGCCTTTTGCTGCTCCGCTTGGAACACATCATGCTTCTCCAGCTCTGCTCTTTCGCTCGAGAGTGCCTCGTCTTCCCGTCTTAAAGCTTGCATATGACTGTTTAACGTCGTTAATTGTTCTTCACCTAAAGTAATTTGCCGCTGTATATGTTCTGTTTGCCGCAGCAATTGATCTCTACGTTTCACAGCACGCAGCCAGCCGTCGGCTTTCTCCGCCGCAATGACCCGGTTATATTGATCGTACTGACGACATAACCGCTTCAATGAAGTTTCTTCACGCAGCAGTTGGTCAAGCTGGCTCTTCGTCTGATCCATAATTTCGATGGTGTCGGATAAGGGGCGCAATTCATCATCTGTCAAGGCAGGAAGAGATTCGTTCAATATCTCATAGATGACCGTCGGCTTAAAGTCCTTGGACAGCTTCGGGCTGCGCAATTGGATTAACAGCTTCATCAGTTCCTCGAAGGAATCCAAGGAGGAGAATCCAAACAGAAGCTTATTCACCATCTCCATATATTCACGTTGTGTGCGAACGACTTGCCCGCCTTGTTCCAGACGCACTTCCAGCTCCCGTCTTGTCAGGGGAATTTTCTGCGTACCGCCAGTTAACCCAGGCTCTGTGCGATAGAGCTCCAGATGATGTCCGATTCTCCGATTGTCTGTAATCGCGAAGCCCCAGAAATCTAGCGACTGCTGCCGTTTGGCTCGCAGCCCCATACCAGTAGTCATATATTGTTCTGTTCCTTCGCGTTTATATTCCAGATAGAGATAACCTGTACGTTCATCCAGCTCCGATATTCCTTTCTCCCCTAGCAAATAATCCTCCATCTTACGCGCTTTGGAGCCGAACGGATCAAGCCGGTCCGCCGTCTTCTTCCCATCCAGCAAGACGGTAACGAGACTCTGCATCGTCACCGACTTCCCCGAGCCATTCGTTCCACGGAGCAATAGCTTGCCGTCGGAAAATTGATACTCTTCTTCATCGTAATACCAGAAGTTAAATAACCCCGCGCGATTCAACTGCCAACGTTGTTTCATCAAATTACCTC
>JBBDTA010000022.1:0-3399 GCA_040904605.1 Paenibacillaceae bacterium | reverse complement strand
TAACCTTCTCGCCCTTCTCCATAGAAAAATCGCGCGGGTATTCACCTGCCAAGCGTCCCAATGCGGGGCGCAACGCAATCACTCCGGTTTCTCGATCGACACTCGCCATCTTCCAATCCATGAGCACCCGGAGCAGCTCTGACGCAGTCGTTCTGATCAATGCCTCTCTATACTGCTTGCTCCAACCATATCCATATAACATTTTGCACAACCCAATCCATTGTTCAAACTCAACCGGTGTGACCATTATACTGCCATCTATGTTCAAAGTGATCTCCTCGTCTGTATACTTCCCACGCACTAGTTGGGCAAACTGCAGAGCAATATCGCTAATAGCCCTTGTATCCGGGAAGGCCGCACAGCCATGCTTGCGCTCCGGCATAATTAATAGAGCTGTCTGTCTATACAACTCTAGCTGCATACCAGTATGCTTCTCTATGTCATCCTGAAGCCGATTCCGGTACTGAACGAGGTAATGAAAGTCAGCTTCATCCAACTCGTCTTTATATAAAGCCGGCGACAGCATCAACTGCCGGTACACCCGGTGTCTGCGCTGCGCCCCTGCCTGCTCCTCATCAACAATTTCCGTAGCGAGAATTTCCTCCTTGGTCGAGAATTGGAATAGGTCCTTCGGATAAGAGCGCATGAAATAACGGGCGACCACAGAAACCTCATACAGTGCTTCCGACGCTTCATTGAAGTGAAAAGCCGCCGTATCCCCATCCACGACATGCAATACGCCTAACTCCACAGCCACCTGCAGCACACGAACCAGAGATTTCCGATGCTCATAATGCGTCCAATCCAGAGGGATGTTACCCGGGTACAGAGCTTCCAGCTCTTCACATACATGGGTCAGCAGAAACTGTTCATCCACCGCCTTATTCTCCAGAAAAGCCAACATGCAGCTGAACATCGCATAATCCCGAGGATGCTGGAACGCTTGTATACCCATCCAGGCTTCTGGGATCGCCGGAATTTTCTCCAGCTTGGCAAAGTGACGATGGATAATTAAACGATATCCCAGCTTGTCCAATACATAATCCCGCAAAACCGTTTCCCGGTCGCGAATCAATTGGTAAGCCTCCTGATTACGTTCACGTAGAATCCAGAAGTTATCCAGCAGAAGCTGAAGCGCGGCCTGCGCATTATCGTCAAAGGACTTCCTGTCTTTCACCCTAGCTCACCTTCCTGCGGGAAAAATCGGAATACATAATCAGGCAGCTCCATCACCCCATCATCAGCCTCTAACTGAACACTGTGATCACTTAGTTTGATCAATTGGAATCGACGACCTGTCTCCGTCTTGGCAACCCGATTAGCATTGGACATGCACTTGGCGATCCAGATGAGCAAAGTTTTGCGAATGAACGGATTCACTATCGGTAATTGGCTGAATACAATACGATCGGATTGAATCAGTTGCTCCATCAGACGTTGTTCCTCTGCTTTCTGCTGCAAATACATGTTCAGCATCGCCTGCTTCTCATCCGTATGATCGATAACCGCATTCGGCTTCTGTTTCTCTGCGTATGCTTTTACTCTGGGACGAACACGGATCACAAAAGGCGGTTCATCCCAGATCTCGGCGTCAATGGCTTCCGTCTTCTTCGGCTGCTCTACAAGCAGATGCCTTGTATGCAATACACCGAACACGCATGAGGACAATTCATGTGCCTCCCCCAACGTTTCCATTCCGTCAAACCATCTGGCCAAATGCATATAATCCATCCGCCGACTGCGAAGGTTATTATGAGACTCTCCCAATCGTTGGGCAAAACGGGTCAACCGCCGAATCGTTTCATTCGTTGCATTCTGCAAGTACATAATATCACTGTCCATCGTCTCGTTTCCGACAAACCATGTTTTCAATACGTGCCATTGATCCTGGAAGCGAACCATCAATTGTTCCTTGTCTGGCCGCTCATCCAAACGGGGGATCGACAGCTCATATTCCGCCAGCTTTCCTGCGAGCGTATGAATCAATTCACCGCCGATATCCTCCAGCAGAGCCTCAATTCGGAACGATGTGCGCTGCAGACTCGTCATGAAATTACGCAGATATTCGGTCACCGCATCCTTGTAAACGAGGAATGCTTCCGTCATCATCTTCTCTTCCACTTTCTCACTCTGCAGATGGGCTAAGTAATCCGTAGCGTTCTCGGTCAGCTTGCGGAAGCTATCATACAGCTCCTGCCAGAGGAGATGTACTTCTTCAGGCTCTGAACGCAGAATATCATAAGACAACTGCCCATCAATCGAATGCTCGGAACGTGCCGCCAGCTTCAATAGCGCTTGTAGAAGCTTGTCAAACAACGTCCGTTCCAACGAACCGCCGAATCCTTCACCCAGCTGCTCCAAACCGAATACCATTCGTTCGATCTCGATCGTATACGGCGTAAGCTGATAGCGGTACTTCTTCTTCTTGAACTCTTCAATGCTGCTGACACGTCCCGTCTCTTGTCGCGGCACCAGATTCCTCCATACAACAAGCTGATCGAGGTCCTGCTGCAACTGATCTTCCGTATATTCACGAAAGTGAGAGTTATTCTTCAGGTAGCTGTAAATTTCCTCAGGAAAAAGATAATGACGCAGCCTTTCATGCTGCTGATAGAAATACCGCAACAAGCTGCGATATCGCCAAGCATTATTGACTGTTAAATAGCTGGCTTCCGGAATCGGTCTGAGCAGATGCTCGTCCACATTGTCACTTCCATTCTGTCCATATGAAGCAAGTATGTGCCTAATGAGTCACATCACTTGACGTAATTAGTTTGAATTCATTATACCCAAAGATAGCACTCGTCTCAATAAGGATTTATATCGAGAACCGAGGTTGCTCTAATTTCCTACTGAGTCCTAATTAAGATAAATTAAGATAATGAGCAAACATATGTATCGATTCGGCAACAGCAAAAAGCCGATCTAAACCGTTGCGGTCCAGCCGGCCTATTACTAATCATAGATGCTATTTACTTAAGCTACGAATCTCAGTACGCAGCCATTGTATGGCTCCTTTTATACGTTCCTTTCCTCTTTCAGAAAAGGTAGAACGCCCATCGCAGGTCGAGCTGAGGCCTTCTGGTTCTGAATACTAAGAATATTAAGCTTCATGAATATAGATGCTGTAAGTGCTACTACAAGTAATATAGAGAATACATAGAATGTAGCGTTATAATTGTTGGTTGCATCTCGTATGGCTGCAACAGCCATAGGACCGACTATTCCTGCACACGACCATGCTGTTAGCAAGTAACCATGAATCGCTCCAAGTTGCTTGGTGCCGAATAAATCTCCAATGAATGCAGGTAGAGAAGCGAATCCCCCGCCATAAATCGTCAGAATCGTATAAATAAAGATAGAGAATGTGACAGCACTTGAGATGCTTGGCAGAAGCAA
>JBBDTA010000021.1:0-10433 GCA_040904605.1 Paenibacillaceae bacterium | reverse complement strand
TGCGATCATACACACCATAGCCTCCAAAAGCCACGAATTTGCTCAATTTCTAACAAATCTTATAAGCGAAAGGACTCAATAAATACGGTGGAACCCTCTGCCCATTCTCTCCCAACACCACAATAAATGGGTTAGCACAGAAAAGAACCGCGGATGATTTTTCCGCGGTTTTTCTTAATTAGAGGCTCTTGGAGCCTCTAATTTCAAGGACCACATGCAAGATGAGCTGTAAGCCTTCGAAAACGGTCTAAATCAACTATCTGGCTCTTAAAGTAACTTGTTAATGCGTAATAAAAGCCCTATATTAAAGATGCTTAACTTTTGCTGACCAGCGGCTTTTGACTCTTGCTATCGCTCCGTTTTTTCGATATAATGTCCACTATATAAATACAATAGTCTCTCTTAGAAGGACGGAGTTGCCAATGGATCGATATTATCTAGTTCATGAGGATATTCTCCCCGATGCGCTTCTCAAAACCATCCATGCTAAAGAGCTGCTCGCTCGCGGTGAGGCCAAAACCATACATGAAGCTGTTGACCATGTAGGACTTAGCAGAAGTGCATACTACAAATATAAAGATGGTATACATGCTTTGGAGCGAATGGTTCGAGAACAAATCATTACCATATCGATGGATCTACAACATCGTTCGGGCATTCTGTCTAAGGTGCTAGCGCTTGTAGCAAGCTTTGATGGGAATGTTCTAACCATTAATCAAACTATACCGTTGCAAGGAATGGCTAATGTGGTAATCTCCGTCGAAACAACCAATATGAGTGATCAAATTTTGCCACTACTCGATGCCTTAAATCATCATGATGGTGTCAAGAAAGCGGCTATTATCGGAAGAGGCTAATTTATCAAAAACTTTTAGGAGGACATACAAGTGAAACCGGTCAGAATAGGATTGTTGGGATTAGGCACTGTAGGTACAGGTGTTGTGCGTATTGTAGAAGGTCATCAGGAGGATTTACAGCGACAGGTCGGGTGCCCTGTTCTTATTGAACGTATTCTTGTCCAGCATGTAGATAAAGAGCGTTCTATTCATATTGATCCTAGCAAGATGACAGAAGACCCGTGGAGCGTTATTAATAACCCGGAAATCGATGTAGTTATTGAGGTAATGGGTGGTATTGGACCCGCCAAAGAATATATTCTAGCGGCCCTTGAAAGAGGAAAACATGTCGTAACAGCGAATAAAGATTTGATGGCTCAACACGGTCAAGAAATTCTGCAGAAAGCAATGGAAAAAGGCTGTGATGTATTCTACGAGGCGAGTGTGGCGGGTGGTGTACCTATTCTGCGCACATTGGTCGAGGGTTTTTCTTCAGATCGTATATACAAAATGATGGGTATCGTCAATGGAACTACGAATTATATTCTAACCAAAATGAGCCAAGAGGGTGCCTCCTACGATGTAGTTCTTAAGGAAGCGCAAAATTTAGGATATGCAGAATCAGATCCAACCTCCGATGTAGAAGGCTATGATGCTGCTTACAAGATGACCATATTAGCAACACTTGGCTTCCATGCCAAAATTAATTATGAAGATGTCCAGGTGAAAGGTATATCCAAAGTGCGCAAAGAGGATATCATGTATGCCAAGAGACTAGGCTATGAGATGAAGCTGCTCGGTATTGCTGAGAATCAAGATGGTTATGTCAGCATTAGTGTAGAGCCAACTATGGTCAAGCGTGATCATCCACTTGCTTCAGTTAATGGTGTGTTCAACGCTATATATGTTTATGGAGAAGCTGTCGGTGAAACGATGTTCTATGGTCGAGGAGCGGGTGAGATGCCGACGGCAACCTCTGTCGTTGCCGATATTGTTGCTGTCATTAAGAATTTGAAGCTAGGCGTGAATGGTCAACGAGGCTCAAGTGCTTATGTGGAGAAGAAGATAAAAACTGCGGATCAGATCGAGTCCAAATATTTTGTGCTATTACATGTGGAAGATAAAGCTGGAGTATTAGCTCGAATCACGCAAGTATTCGGTCAGCATGAAGTCAGCCTTGAATCGGTCATTCAACAGCCGAATACGAGCAACCCGATGGCGGAATTAGTTATTATTACTCACAATGCAACTAAAGCTAATATGGATAAAGTACTAGCCGCTTTTAATGAGCTTGGTGTGGTTGAAGAGGTTCAAAGTGTTTATCGAGTAGAAGGCTAAATGTCATTAGAGGGTGGACGGTTATGAACAATCAGAAAGTACGTGTAAGGATTCCTGCCAGTTCGGCTAATCTGGGTCCTGGCTTCGATACGCTTGGAATGGCTTTAGATCTATATGCATGGATTGATATGGCTATTGCCAAGACAACTACAATTCATCTCTATGGCGAGCAGATGCGTGGCATTCCCACAGACAAGAAAAATTTAGTGTATAGAGTGGCTCAGCAAGTATTTGCTGCTGCTGGTGTGAATTATCCTGAGCTAGAAATTTCAATGTATAGTGATATTCCACTTACACGTGGTTTAGGCAGCAGTGCATCAGCAATCATCGGCGGGATGTATGCAGCTAATGCGCTTGTTGGGGGTAAGCTAACGAATGATGAATTATTCCAGTTAGCTACTCAGCTAGAAGATCATCCTGATAACGTAGGCGCATCACTCTATGGGGGTATTGTAGTTGCTTCCTGGGATGGACACCGAGCAGAATCAATTCGCATTGAACCTGATGATAGACTTGAGGTTTTGGTGGCAATTCCGGACTTCCATCTGGCAACGGAGAAAGCACGTCAAGTGCTGCCCAAGCAGGTTCTAATGAAGGATGCTGTATTCAATGTCAGTCATTCATCCTTATTGGTTGCTGCTTTATGTACGGGGAATTTACCAGCCATCCGACTGGCGATGAAGGATGCCTTACATCAGCCTTATCGATCTACTCTTATTCCCGGCATGGAATTAATTCTTCGGGATGCTGATCAGTATGGTGCATTAGGAGTAGCTCTGAGCGGTGCAGGTCCAACCTTGTTAGCACTGGTTGATAAGAACGATTCTAACAAAGCTAACCTCGAAGCATTCCTCTTGAATTCTCTCCGCAGTCAGAATGTGAATGCGCAGCTTCTATGGCTGAGGCCAAGCTCCAAGGGTGTTGAGCTGATATCCACAGATAGCGGATTTAACACATTATTCGAGAAATCCAAAGGAGAAGTTGGGGCATGACACGGATCGCATACTTAGGACCTGAGGGAACGGTTTCGCATGAATCGACAGCTTACTTTTTTCCGGGGAAGGAGCATGTACTGGTCCCTTACAAATGGATTTCTGATGTTTGCTTGGCCACGGTTCATAAGGATACTGACATCAGCGTGATTCCTATTGAGAATACGATCGACGGCTCTGTGAATCCGCATATTGATTTTTTAGTTCATGAGGTAGACCTGCCCATTCAAGCAGAATGGATTTACCCATCTATACAGAATCTAATAGGCTATAATCGAGACGGACAATCGGAAGCGAAACTTTCGGGTATTCACACCATTGTGTGTATTCCTGTTGCAATTGCCCAATGTCAGAAATTCCTGAAAAGTCAGCTCCCAGGGGTTGCATTCGAGCATGTCAGCAGTACAGCAGAGGGTGTTCGGATCGTAAAAGAACGACAAGACTCGGGCTACGCGGCAATAGGAACAAGTTCAGCTGCACAGATGTATGAGCTGGATGTACTTGCCGCTAACATTACCGATCATGAGAATAATTACACTAGATTTATCGCTGTAGGACATCATACATTAACCCTTCCACCTACAAATTCACAGAAAACGACTATTCTTGTAACCTTGCCTGAGGATTATCCAGGAGCCTTGCATCAGGTTTTATCTGCCTTTGCTTGGAGAAGAATCAATCTGACAAAAATTGAATCTCGTCCTACGAAGAAGAACCTAGGCAGTTATTTTTTCTATATAGATATTGAAGGCTCACTAGAATCATTGCTACTCCCCAATGCGATCAGTGAAATCGAATCGATTGGTTGCCAGGTACGTATTCTGGGCTCATACCCCAAGTATTCATATCAAACAATAAACTCGGAGGTGTAGATTACTAATGGCAGCACAACAATGGATCTATTTGAACGGTGATTTTGTTACGAAGGAGAATGCTAAGGTATCGGTTTATGATCATGGATTTCTGTATGGTGATGGGATATTCGAAGGTATTCGTATATATAACGGTAATATTTTTAAGTGTAAAGAGCACTTGGACAGGCTATATGATTCGGCCAAATCAATCATGCTCAATATTCCTCTAACTTATGATGAGATGCAGCAAGCCTTGGTTGAATCGGTCCGACGGAATGAATTGTCGAATGGTTATATTCGATTGGTCATTTCACGAGGTCCTGGTGACCTAGGACTTGACCCGCGTCGTTCCCCCAAGGCTAATGTGATTATTATCGTAGAACAGCTATCCATCTATTCTGCAGATGCTTACATCGATGGATTGAAAATTGTGTCTGTGTCCACACGTCGTAATGTGCCGGATGCCTTGAATCCTAAGATTAAATCACTCAATTATCTGAATAACATCCTGGTGAAAATCCAAGCGAATTTGGCCGGTGTAGGTGAGGCACTCATGCTCAATGCACAAGGTTATGTAGCCGAAGGCTCTGGGGATAACATCTTCATTATTAAAAATGGGGTTTTAACAACACCTCCTTGTTACATTGGTGCTCTTGAAGGAATCACGCGTGAGGCGATCATGGTTATTGCTAGAAGAGAAGGGTATACGGTAAAAGAAGAGCCATTCACACTTCATGATGTCTATGTTGCTGATGAAGTTTTCTTGACCGGAACTGCAGCAGAGGTTATTGCTGTCCGTGAGGTGGATGCAAGAATTATCGGAAGTGGTAAGGCGGGTCCTGTTACAACGCACCTTCTCCAGGAATTCAGGAATATTGTGGATAAAGATGGGGTTAAGGTCTACTCATAGATAAGACATACGGTCAAACGGATGTTCAGAAGCCACTTCTGAATGTCCTTTTTGATTTGGAAACGTATTCTACAATAATATTATAAAAGGAAAATGACGGAAATTGTCGAATTAGTGATAAATAACAATGGTCTAACAGTAACTAAGAATGTAATAAGGGTGGGAATTGCTCGATGGTTCGTAACTTTAGTCCGGGAACCGTAAATGGAATCATGGTTAAATTGGGGAGTGTGCTAGCACTAATTGGATTGATTTCTTTTGTTATACTATTCTTTGTTGTCAAAGCCCAGATTGAGTCGAATCAGAAAGCTGATGTGGCAGCGGTTACAGAGTTGATTACTCAAGCTATTGAAATGAGTAACGAATCAACTGAAACGCTTGAGCGATTGATGGATCTTCGTCTCGAAGCCATATCGAGAGCTATTGGTACACAATTAAGTGGGAGAGCCGCTTCTACAATCACAAGGGGCGAACTGGAAGAACTGAAGAAGCAGTGGGATCTTTACGATCTTTCCATTTTTGTCCGTTCCGGTGATGATATTGTTGTAGAGCAATCTTCTGATCCATATGAAGTTGGGATAAGCAGTAAAGATTGGGGATATTGGTATACAGCCTTTGATCAACTATTGAATCTACAATTGGTTGATGTTGAGGAAGGCTTTTCTACGACAAATTATTGGGCGGGTCCGCTGTCTAAATCTGAAATATATGAAGGGGCGTTCAAATATGTTTACTATTATGATGGGACTACGGACTTCCTAATCAATCCGTTCATGGCGGCAAGCGAGCTTCAAGATCTGATAGATGCATCAGGACCGTCCAAGCTTATAGAGAAATTGATTAGCCAGTCCAGTGATATTAGCGAGATCGCATTGATCAACATTGCACCTTTTCTGAACAATCATAATTCCGTGATTATTGAACCCCAGAAGGATATTTCGGTGCTATTCGGACAACATGTTTCCAGTTTGCCAGAGGATGAGAGGATACTGAGGGATGCTCTACACAGTGATGTGCATACCTCGATAATGTTCCACAAGAACGGCAAGAAGTTTCAGAAAATATACATTTCCTTTCCAGATGATCGAATACTGACGATTGTGATGGATCTTTCTGATCTGAACAAGTTTGTAACGAGGTTGCTCCTTACTATGGTTTTGATCTATGGTGTTGCTTTTGTTGTTATGTATCTCGCTGCAAGAAAATTGAATCGTAGATCTATGGACATGTTAAATAGGATTAATCATTTGGCATACTATGATGCATTAACACAACTACCGAATCGTAACCATTGTATAGCATATCTGGATGAGACGCTATCGAATAAGCAGGCGGAAAGCAAGTATGCCATGCTCATAATCGATCTGGATAACTTCAAGAATGTTAACGATACCTTAGGGCATGCTGCCGGTGATCAGCTGTTAATAAACGTTACTGAAAGATTACTAATCCAGTTGAATAGAGAAGGATTTCTAGCTAGGATGGGGGGAGATGAATTTATGGTTATGCTCCCGATTTCTATACATTCTGATGCTGAAAAATTAGCTGAGGGTTTGTTGGCATGCATGAGAGAACCATTCCGAATTGAAGGTCATGATTTTCAAATTACGATGAGCATAGGTATTAGCCTCTTCCCGCAGGACGGATTGGATGCCACTACTCTGTTGAAGTGTGCAGATATGGCTTTATATCGGGAGAAATTTAAGGATAAGAATAACTATTCTTTCTTTAGACCTGAGATCCAGACGATTGCTTTACAAAATTTGGAATTACAGGACAGTATCAGAAAATCGTTGGAGCAAGGCCACTTTGTTGTTTATTATCAACCACAGCTTGATCTTCAAACAGATACCGTGGTCGGAATGGAAGCGCTAATTCGGTGGAATCACCCGACAAAAGGATTGTTATTGCCTAATGAGTTTATTCCGATTGCGGAAGAGTGTGGACTGATTATTCCGCTTGGAGAATGGATTCTGTATGAAGCCCTCAAACAGTACAAGCAATTGCTTGAGAACGGTATGCCACCTATTCACCTCTCCATCAACTTGTCTGCTAGACAATTCAGACAGATTGACTTGCTAGAGAGAATTAATTCGATTATTGAGCATACTGGGATGAACCCAGAGCTACTCATATTGGAAATTACAGAGAGCACATCAATGATGAATATAGACTATACTATTGAAGTGTTAACAGGGTTGAGTAGGAAAGGTGTGCGTATAGCCATTGATGATTTCGGTACGGGTTATTCGTCGTTAAGCTATCTTAACCGTTTCCCGGTTCAATATTTGAAAATCGATTGTCTGTTCACATTGAATATATTTAAGGATAAACATGCGGAAGTGGTCGTCCGATCCATTCTAGATCTGGCTAACAATCTCCAATTGAAGGTGATCGCAGAAGGTGTGGAAACTTTGAAACAGATAGAATATTTAAAACAGTATGGGTGCGATCTGGTACAAGGCTACTATATCTGCCAACCTATCAAGCAGGAAGAGATATTGCCGTTTATTACTAAGGGCTCGCGAGGAAATTAGTTTCCACTTTTGTTGGCAAAGTATCACCTAGGAGAGCTAATTGCTGAGTTAGGAAAGAGTTTTATTGATCTTTGCAAAATGTGTGAGTCAAATGCCCAGCCCGAGCATAAGATATAAGTGACACTTAATCGGGAGGTTCTGAGCATTGAAAATTCATTTCGTTAAAGCAGGAGAGACCCTATTTGAAATCAGTAAAAAATATGGGGTAACAGTCGAGGAGATTATGGCCGCCAATACGTCTGTCACTGATCCGAATACAATCATGCCGGGAATGAAATTAATCATTCCAGTAAAGCAGCAAGTGCCTATTCCTGTCGACAGCATAGCACCGAGCAGCCCCCATCTACATTTAAATTTGCCCCATATTCCCGTATACCCAGGGCAAGCTCTATCACAAGCAGCACCGCAGCTAACACCACAATTGGAGCCAATACCGCAAATAACACAGCAGTCTACGCCGCAGTTTATACCGCAAGCTCCAACTGGCATGGTAAATCAGGGATTTAGCTACCCAGGTCAGGCGGTACCACCATTTGCTGCTATTCCTATGCCAGCTCAGCAGGTGTCTGCGTATGCTTCTATGCCCGCTGTACCAGCTGCTTGGACTATGCCTCCAGGATATACAGCTTATAATACCCCCTATCATATGACTAACTATTCAGCACCTAATTCGTACCCTAACCCTGCATTTCAAGCAATGCCTCAAGCACACTCTAATTATCAGCCATATTCTACAAGCATGATGCAGTATCCTAACAACGAAAATTATGAATATTACAATACGTATTCGGCTTTACAGAGTAATGCGGAGTGGCCTTCACACAATCCTCAGCCTCATGGTCAATACAATCAGCCTCAGACAGCGCAAGATATTGTCCAGCCCCAACGTAATAAACAACAAGATGACATTGAGGAGAAGTCTGGGCAACAGGAAAGTAAGAAAGCTAGAACATCCTCAACCTCGAAAGAAAGTGTGCCTGTAAAGACAAAGAAAAACTCCTTACATGAACAAATCGTGAGATTACAGCAGACAAGGAATAAAGTGCATCAGAGATAACTGAATAAATCATGCCATCGCAGGTGAGAATAGTCATATCAGATTGCATACAAGAAGGCGATGGCATTGGGATTAAAACGGACAATGGATCGAATAAAAAAAAGAATAAGGCGTAGAAAAGGGTTATTACTTGCAGGTATGATTGTCCTCTTCGTTGTTATGGGGATGGCATTATGGGAAGCCGATGCTCGAGGCGATGTTAGTGAGGTTTATCTCGACATCATGAATTTTTGCCCTACCTGTAGAGATCATGCTTATATTGGTTTGGATGAGTATGATCATTTAACGCTTTATGATGGTGACCCTAAGAGTGGTATAGTCGTTCGCAGATTGTTCCGGCTCGATATAGAGTCTGCTGAGAACAGTCTACCCGCAGAAACCATAGATCAATTAATGAACGGGATTCAGGTAACCGATGATGAGGAGTATAGCAGTGTTCTATCCTCCTTCAGTGATTATGCAATAGAAGAAGGTAAGTAATAACTTGAGAAGATCAGCTCTTATAGCTGGTCTTCTTTTCTAGCTTCTAATTATATCCGAATGACCCCTATATATATTTCACGTGGATCCACTTCACGTAGTCGAATAAAGTATTTTTTGGCATATTAGCAGTAATCATTCATTACATCTGCTATAATCGAAATGACACATACGTTCGCCTTTCTTCTAAATAGGGGGGATTCCAATAAGAATCATGGGTATAGATCCCGGCATAGCTATTGTTGGCTTCGGCATAGTCGACTTAGAGGGTAGCAGATTAAAGCCGGTTCAATATGGATGCATCGAAACACCTGCTCATACGGAGCAAGGTGACCGTCTACTGATGATCCACGATTCACTTAGTCAACTGATAGAGAAGTATAAACCGAATCAGATGGCGGTTGAGAGGTTGTTCTTTAACCGTAATGTGACAACGGCATTCAACGTTGCTGAAGCAAGAGGGGTCATCATTCTAACGGGTGTACAGAATAAGCTATTCGTTGCAGAGTACACGCCTCTGCAAGTGAAACAAGCGATCGTTGGTTATGGTAAGGCTGAGAAACGCCAGGTGCAAGAGATGGTGCGGATGTTCTTGAATCTCAGAGAGATTCCAAAGCCGGATGATGTGGCGGATGCGTTAGCTGTGGCTATTTGCCATGCCCATTCGAATTCATTAAATGACAGAATAAAGGATGGTAACTCGAAATGATAGATTACTTGCGCGGTCAAGTCCGCTTATGTGAAACTGATTTCATCGTCATAGATGTTAGCGGAGTGGGTTATCGTGTATTCTGTGCCAATCCATACGCTTATCAACAGCATACTGAATCCGAAGCGGTAGTCTATATTCATTATCATGTGCGTGAGGATGCTATTCTTCTCTATGGCTTCACTTCACGAGAAGAACAAGCTCTCTTCCGTCGACTATTAGAAGTAACGGGAATTGGCCCCCGCGTAGCTCTTGGGGTTCTATCTGGAGGTCGTCCCGAAATGCTAATATCTGCCATTCAAAGAGAAGATATTACTTACCTAACTAGAATGCCCGGGATCGGCAAGAAGACTGCTCAACGTATCATCCTTGATCTTAAGGATAAGCTTGTTCCAGCAGGTACAGCAATTCGTGATGCTTATCCGATTGATGGCTCCACTACAGCAGGAATGTCCAGTTTGACTGGAGAAGTAATTGCTATCCAAGAAGCCAAGGATGCACTTCGTGCACTTTCTTTTACTGATACTGAGATTGAACGAATTTGGCCGGCAGTAAAAGCGAAGATGAATGAAGACGATAGCTCTGATGCCTTGATTAAGTCGGCACTTCAGCTATTATATAGAGGATAGATTGACATATGGTGTTATTCGTAAAGGAGTGTACAGCATGGAGGATCGAATGATTTCGGCCAATCTGATGATGGAAGAGGATACGCTTGAA